>NZ_JABERS010000037.1:0-42243 GCF_013168745.1 Aeromonas sp. TW 6
TTTGATGCTCGATGCTGTGAGTGCCCACACAGATTGCTTGATTCAAATTGTTAAAGAGCGACGCAGCTTTTGGCTGCTGCGGGAGTGGCATTCTACTCAACCGCCTTCTCGAGTCAAGCCTTATTTTTACAGGCTTTTCGAGGCTACCGACTCAGGCTTTGCGTTGCCGCTTGCCCTGTCGATGGAGGCGCATTATAGGGAGCGAATTCGTTCTGGCAACCCCTCCTCTGCAATAAAATTGCAAACATCGGCACTTTTTTAGTTATTCATATCCAAGCACAGCTTTTATACAAACTTATCCACAGAAACCGGTGTCGTCTTGCTAGAATGGCCGAAAACAAGGAGGCCAAGATGGACTTGCGACTGAGACCTTACAAGGGAAAGTGCCCGCAACTGGGCAAACGGGTATATGTGGATCCCTGCGCCACCCTGGTGGGGGATATCCAGCTGGGTGACGATGCCAGCATCTGGCCCATGGTGGCCGCCAGAGGGGACGTCAACCATATCCGCATCGGTGCGCGCAGCAACATTCAGGACGGCACGGTGCTGCACCTGACCCGCAAGAGTGCCAGCAACCCTGGCGGCTATCCGCTGCTTATCGGCGAAGATGTCACGGTCGGACACAAGGCGATGCTGCATGGCTGCACCATAGGCGACCGTGTACTGGTCGGCATGGGTGCCATCCTGCTGGATGGGGTGATCGTTGAAGACGATGTGATGATCGGGGCGGGCAGCCTGGTGCCACCAGGCAAGCGGCTCGAGGCCGGCTTTCTTTATATGGGCAATCCCGTCAAGCAGGCCCGCCCTCTCAAGCCGGCCGAGATCGCCTTCCTGAAGACCTCGGCCGACAATTATGTGCTGCTCAAGGATGAATACCTGCAAGAGGCCTGACCCTGCAGCCACAAACAGGAAGCCCGGCATGATGCCGGGCTTCTCTGCTTATATAGCTAGCCAATCACTGTGGTCAGGATCAGTGGGCCTGATCCCAGTTGACACCAGTGCCCACTTCCACCACCAGCGGCACATCCAGTTCGGCCGCACACGACATCTTCTCCTTGATGAGGGCGATGTACTCTTCCAGCTTCTCTTCGCGGATCTCGAACACCAGTTCATCGTGCACCTGCATCAACATGCGGATCGACTCGTCTTCAATCCCGCGGATCCAGCCATCCACATTGATCATGGCCCGCTTGATGATGTCGGCAGCGGTGCCCTGCATGGGGGCGTTGATGGCGGCCCGTTCGGCAGCCTTGCGCAGGCCCGCGTTGCGAGACTTGATATCCGGCAGATAGAGGCGACGGCCAAACAGGGTTTCGACATAGCCCTGGGCGTCCGCCTGCTGGCGGGTGCGCTCCATGTACTCCAGCACCCCCGGGTAGCGCTCGAAGTAGAGATCCATGTACTTCTGCGCTTCGGCGCGACCGATCCCCAGCTGCTTGGCCAGACCGAAGGCACTCATGCCATAGATGAGACCAAAGTTGATCGCCTTGGCGCTGCGACGCATGTCGCTGGTCACCGCATCGAGCGCGACGCCGAATACCTCGGCGGCGGTCGCCTTGTGGATGTCCTTGCCCTCGGCAAAGGCGGTCAGCAGCCCTTTGTCACCGGAGAGGTGGGCCATGATGCGCAGCTCGATCTGGGAGTAATCCGCCGCCACCAGCTTGTAACCGGCGCACGGAATGAAGGCCTGCCGAATGCGGCGCCCCTGTTCGTTGCGCACCGGAATGTTCTGCAGGTTGGGGTCGGTGGACGACAGTCGACCGGTCGCCGCCACCGCCTGGTGATAGGAGGTGTGCACCCGCCCGGTCTGCGGCTTGATCATCAGCGGCAGCTTGTCGGTGTAGGTGGACTTGAGCTTGGCCAGGCCACGGTGCTCCATCAGCAGACGCGGCAGCTCATAGGTCTCCGCCAGCTCGGCCAGCACCTCTTCCGCAGTGGATGGCGCTCCCTTGGGGGTCTTTTTGATGATCGGCAGCCCCAGCTTGGTGAAGAGGATTTCACCCAGCTGCTTGGGCGAGGAGAGATTGAACTCCTGCCCGGCCAGCTCGTGGGCCTGCTTCTCCAGCTCTGCCAGACGCACTTCGATCTCCTGGCTCTGCTGATGCAGCAGCTTGGGCTCGATGGTGGTACCGAGTCGCTCCATCCGCGCCAGCACCGGCAGCAGCGGCAGTTCGATCTCGCTGAACACCTTGGCAAGGCCCGGCTCGGCAGAGAGCTTGCCCCACAGTGCCTGATGCAGACGCAGGGTGATGTCGGCATCTTCCGCCGCGTAAGGAGCCGCCTGCTCCAGCTCGATCTGATTGAAGGTGAGCTGCTTGACCCCCTTGCCGGCGATCTCTTCGAACGAGATGGTTTCGGCATTCAGATATCTGCGAGCCAGGGAATCCATGTCGTGGCGGCTGGCGGTGGAGTTGAGCACATAGGATTCGAGCATGGTGTCGTAGGCGATGCCCTGCAGCTCGATACCATGATTGAGCAGCACGTTGCGATCGTACTTGAGGTTCTGCCCCACCTTGAGACGGGTCGGATCTTCCAGCAGCGGTTTGAGCTTGCCCAGCACCACGGCCTCGGTCAGCTGTACCGGCGCCCCCAGATAGTCGTGGCCGAAGGGCACGTAGGCCGCCTTGCCCGGCTCGATGGCAAAGGAGACGCCCACGACGCGCGCTTCCATATAGTCGAGACTGGTGGTCTCGGTGTCGAAGGCAAACAGCGGCGCCGCCTGCAACCGTGCCAGCCACTCATCGAATTCGGCCTCATCCAGGATGCAGCGATAGTCGGTTTTGATGGTGACTGCCGGGGCGGCACCTTCATCATCACCCTCGGCGTCACTCTCCTCAGCGCCGCCGGACTCCAACTCTTTGATCAGGTTGCGCAGCTCGTACTCGCGGTAGACCGCCAGCAAAGCCTCCCTGTCGATGGGGCCAAGCTGCAACTCTTCCAGACTCTGTTCCAGCGCCACGTCGGTCTTGATGGTCGCCAGCACATAGGAGAGGCGCACCTGCTCTTCCTGCTCGCGGAACTTGTCGGCGAACGCCTTGGAGCCGCGGAAGCCGAGCGCCGCCACCTTGTCGAGGTTGGCGGCAATCTCGTCGATGCTGCCTATCCCCTGCAACAGGGCCAGTGCGGTCTTCTCGCCGACACCTGTCATGCCGGGAATGTTGTCCACCTTGTCCCCCATCAGCGCCAGGTAATCGATGATGAGCTCGGGCGGTACGCCGAACTTCTCGATCACCCCTTCCCGATCGGTCTTCACATCCTTCATGGTGTCGATCAGGGTGACATGGTCGGAGACCAGCTGCGCCATGTCCTTGTCGCCGGTGCTGATGAGCACAGGCAGCTGTTTCTCGGTCGCCTGACGG
Organism: Aeromonas sp. TW 6; assembly: GCF_013168745.1. NCBI lineage: Bacteria > Pseudomonadati > Pseudomonadota > Gammaproteobacteria > Aeromonadales > Aeromonadaceae > Aeromonas > Aeromonas sp. TW 6. The sequence continues at coordinate 3,360 of NZ_JABERS010000037.1, forward strand.
GCCAGGGTGCCGATCACGTCGTCGGCCTCCACCCCTTCGACCATCAGGAAGGGGAAACCCATTGCCTTGATCATCTGGTGGATAGGGGCGACCTGGCTGCGCAGATCGTCCGGCATGCTGGCGCGTGTTGCCTTGTATTCGGGATAGATGTCGTCACGGAAGGTCTTGCCCTTGGCGTCGAACACCACGGCCACGTGGCAGTCGGGGTACTGCTTGCGAAGGCTGCGCATCATGTTGGCCATGACACGGACGGCGCCGCTAGGCAAGCCGGTCGAGGTGCGCAGATCGGCCTGCTGCGAGGCAAAGAAGGCGCGGTAAAGATATGAAGAGCCGTCGACCAGAATAAGAGGATTGCTAGAGGCCATGAAAATCGTCCTGCCAAGAATAAACAGCCGCTAGGATGCCACAGGGCCCGCACCACACCAAGGGGACTCCCACCATCACCCCGGCGCACCGGTGGGGCATATTGCTGTGGATAACTCTGTGCTCAAAAATGGCACCATTGCATCACGGCCGTGACAAATCTGTGGATTAAAACAAAAAATATCTTTTAAAACATTGCGTTGAGAACATGAAAACTCAACATGACGCACGTATCATGATCTCGATCAATGTGGAAAAAAATTCAAGGGGGGTACTGAGGCAGGATCCAAAACGAAACAATCCTAGCACAGGGAGATGACTTGACCAGCGGAGGTCGAACGATAACCATACAAAAGTACAACAATCTACCCTGGCTCACATTTTCAACAACGAGGAGTCTGTCATGAAAAAAGTGGCCGTGATCTTGAGTGGTTGTGGCGTGTTTGACGGCGCCGAAATCCACGAGGCCGTCATCAGCCTGCTGGCGCTGGCCCGTCAGGGAGCATCCGTTCAATGCTTCGCCCCCAATGTCCCTCAGCTTCATGTCATCAATCACCTGACCGGCGAGGTCAGCGAGGGAGAGAGCCGCAACGTGCTGGTCGAGGCGGCCCGCATCTGCCGCGGCCAGATCAGGGATGTGGCTGAACTGGATGCAGCCGACTTCGACGCCCTGCTGGTGCCGGGCGGCTTCGGCGCCGCCAAGAACCTGTGTGACTTCGCCATCAAGGGAGCAGAGTGCCGTATCCAGCCGGATGTGCTGAAGGCCTGCCAGAGCTTTGCCAGAGCAGGCAAACCGGCCGCCTACATCTGCATCGCACCGGCCATGATCCCGCTCATCTATGGCGCCGGCACCCTGGCCACCATTGGCAACGACGAGGGCGCCGCCAACGCCATCGAAGCCATGGGTGGCAGTCATCTCGACTGCCCGGTGAGCGAATTCGTGGTGGATCAGGAGCGCAAGGTCATCTCCACTCCTGCCTACATGCTGGCCAACAATATTGTGGAGGCGGCGGACGGCATCGAGAAGACCGTCAAACAGCTGCTGGCACTCTGATTGCCCGGCAGACCAAAACAAGCGGGCCGCTCAAGGAGCGGCCCGCTTTCATTCCGGTCAGTCTAGACGGGTTCAGATGGCATCGCCCATCTGGTCCATCTTGCCCAGCAGGGCACGCAGACGCTCTTGCCAGGCAACGTGCTCGTTGCGCAGTTGGTGGTTTTCGTCTTGCAGCTTGCTGTTCTGCTCTTTCAGCTCGTCCAGCTCCATCTTCAGCAAGGAGATGTTGTCGACGGCGGATTGTACTTTGGATTCGAGTTGCTCAAGGACTTCTAGTGACATATGCATACCTGTATGTTCAATTGCGATGCCCCACAGAGGGCGATTCAAGCGCGTGGAGCCAGCATACCCTGATGCGCTCGGCACAAACAAGCCAGCACGTTGCAAAATGCGCCCTGCGGCCCGGTATTGCTTAAATATGCGTCGGTTTTTCTCGCAGGCAGCAGGAACCTCGATCCCGGGCGTCCGCCGTGGCATAACCCGCCCTCCTGCCGATGCCGTCATCAGCCATGCAAAGCGATGAAGCCCCCCATCATCAGACAGGCCACGGCGTACATCAACAGGCCGTAGAGCAGGTTCCAGCGCAGCAGCAGCCCGGCGCTCAGGTTGTAGCGGGACGCCAGCGCCAGATTGGAGCCGGAGAGCGGGCTCGTCCCGGTCGCCAGCCCCCACCCCATGAGGAAGCACATGCCAAGCAGGCTGGGATCCGGTGCCAGCGGCCAGAGCAGCGGCGCCACCCCCGAGATGCTGATGAGAGGATGCACACCCACTATGGCCACCAGGAAGATCAGCAGCAGGGTCAGGCAGGCTTCCAGCCAGCCGAAGTGGTTGAACAGCGGCAGGCCGTGGCCACTGCCAAAGTCCAGTACTGACAGCGCGCTGTTGATGCCAGCCGCCAGCAGGCCGGCCCCCAGAAACAGCACCAGCTGGCCACCGATGGCCGGGAAGCGCTCCACCACCTGGCGCTTGAGAGCAGCCCCTCGCCCCGCTTGCGGCATGAACAGCAAGGCCAGCAAGGGCGCCACCAGGGCGATCACCGCCAGAATGCTGAGTCCGGGCCAGAAACGGTGGATCACCAGCACCAGCAGTGCCAGGGTCACCGGTAGCCCCAGGGTCTGGAGCCGCAGCGGATAGCCTTCAAAGGTCTCCACGCCGAGCCGCTCTACCTGCCAGGCTGTCAGCCCCATGGCCAGCAAGGCCGCCAGTATGCCAAAAGGCAGTATGCTGCCCAGTTGCAGACCCGGTGCATAGGTGAGGGCCACCGCCATGGCGACGAAGAAGGGGGACCAAAACGCAGCCGCACAGAAGATCCGGCTCAGCACCATGACCTGACGCCGCTCCAGCGTCCCGTTGCGCTCCAGCCGATCGCCGATGATGAAGAGCACCGAAAGATTGATGACGGCCCCCAGCAGATTGAGGCTGGCCATGGTGCTCCACAGCCCCTTGCGACCGGACCAGGAGGCGGTGCCGGTCAAGAGGCCGGAGGTAGCCAGATTGAGGGTGCTCACTGCGGCAAACATGGTCAGCATGTTGATGTTCGGCAAGAGCCAGTCACCGGGGCTGAGGCTGGCCCCTCGCCACCAGGAAAAGAGCAGCAGCAGGAGCGCCGCGCCGTAGAGGGCCAGCGCCTGGCGCCGTGCGGCCCCCACCAGCCAGGGCCAGGTGAGCAGGGAGGCGGCCCAGGCCGCGATGGCGGCGGGCCAGGGGGAGAAGTCCAGATAAAGGTGCAGCAGGTTGAGCAGCCACATCCCCAGGATCAGAAAGCCTGACCAGCGCTTGACCATACAACGGCCTCGGTCAGGGGATCAGAGGCACTGATCCATGTCCAGGGAAGGTTTGTCGCACTCGGGGCGGCCCACAATCCTGGCAGGCACGCCAGCGACCGTGGTGTGAGGCGGCACCGGGTTGATCACCACGCTGCCGGCACCGATCTTGGCGCCGACGCCCACCTCGATGTTGCCGAGCACCTTGGCCCCCGCCCCTATCATCACCCCTTCCCGGATTTTGGGGTGACGATCACCACTCTCCTTGCCGGTCCCCCCCAGAGTCACACTCTGCAGGATGGAGACGTCGTTCTCGATGACGGCGGTTTCCCCGACCACGATACCGGTGGCATGGTCAAACATGATGCCCTTGCCGATGCGGGCGGCCGGGTGTACATCCACGCCGAACACCACGGAGATCTGGTTTTGCAGATAGAGCGCCAGGGCACGGCGTCCCTGACGCCACAGCCAGTTGGCCACCCGATACCCCTGAAGAGCATGGAATCCCTTGAGGTAGAGCAGCGGGGTGGAGAAGAGGTCGACCGCCGGGTCGCGATCCTGCACCGCGCAGATGTCGGCGGCCACTGCGGCCAGCAGCTCGGGTTCGCTGCGCAGGGCCAGCTCGATCACTTCCCGCAAGGCGATGGCAGGCATGGTGGTGCTGTCGAGCTTGTTGGCGAGCTGGAAGCTGAGCGCCGAGCGCAAATCCCGGTGATTGAGAATGGTGGAATGAAAGAAGCTGGCCAGCATGGGCTCCTGGGCCGCCATGCTCTGCGCTTCCTGCTGAATTTTTTGCCAGGTTCTGGCAACCAGATCATCCATGTTGCAGCCTACAGTTGTTCAGGGTGAGTGCTTTGTCGTTCTTTTGCCAGCACCGAGATGGGGTCCATGTGAATGATCACATCCATCCGCTCGAAGGCCTGGCGGACGGCCAGTTCAGCCTCGTCGGCTATCTGATGAGCCCTGACCAGAGGCAGTTGATCATCGAGTTCCAGATGCAACTGCACGAAACGAGTCGGCCCGGATTGGCGGGTACGCAGGTCATGTACGCCATGCACCCCCTCTACGGCGCAGCAGAGGGCCATTATTCTCGCTTGTTCCTCCTCTGGCAACTGACGATCGAGCAGGGCCTGCACCGATTCGTAGCCGATATGGACAGCCCCCCACACCAGGAACAGACCGATCAGAATGGCAAACAGGCCGTCGGCCCAGTACCACCCCTGCCCCGCCAGCACCAGTGCCACCAGCACGCCGCCATTGAGCAGCAGGTCGGAACGGTAGTGCAGCATGTCGGCCTTGATGGCCACACTGTTGGTCTTGCGGATGACAAAGCCCTGGAAACTCACCAGCAGCAGAGTCAGCACGATGGAGCCGACACTGACCCAGATCCCCGCCTCCAGGCGTACCACGGGCACCTGATTCAGCATCGACGAGATGCCGTGCATCACCAGCAGCAGGGCGGACCCCGAGATAAAGGCCGACTGCACCAGACCCGCCAGGGACTCCGCCTTGCCGTGGCCGAAGCGATGCTCTTCGTCGGCAGGGGCCAGCGCATAACGGATGGCCAGCAGATTGATGAGAGAGGCGCTGATGTCCATGAAGGAATCGGTCAGGGATGCCAGCAGGCTGGATGAATCCGTCATCAGCCAGGCGATCAGTTTGCCCAGAATGAGCAGGGTGGCGGTGGTCACAGCGGCCATGCTGGCCAGGGTGACCCAGCGGGAATAGTGTTGGTGGCTCAAAACCGGCTTTCCTCCGACGCGTAAAAACTTATTATACCCTGACCCGGACGTCAGTTTGGCGTGCAAAATCAACAGAGTGACTCCCAGATGAACAAAATACTCCTGGTCGACGACGATCTCGAACTGACCCAGCTGCTCACCGAAATCCTGACCCTGGAGGGGTTTGAGGTCACCGTCGCCGAGGATGGGGAAGAGGGATTGCAGCGACTGGCAGAACAGGCATTCGACCTGGTGCTGCTGGACGTCATGATGCCCAGACTCAACGGTTTCGCGATGCTGACCCGGCTGCGCAAGACCCACGACACCCCGGTGTTGATGCTGACCGCCCGTGGCGACAGCCAGGATCGGGTCAACGGGCTGGAGGCCGGTGCCGACGACTATCTCGCCAAGCCGTTCGACGACAGGGAGCTGCTGGCCCGGGTGCGCGCCATCCTGCGTCGAACCCAGAGCCAGGCTCCCCAGCGCGGAGCCCCGGACGAGCTGAGATTCATGGATCTGGTGCTGCAACCCGGCCTGCAACAGGCTCGCTGCGACGATCAGTTGCTGGAACTCACCGCCACCGAGTTCGGCCTGCTGGAGTGCCTGCTGCGCAATCCGGGCCAGATCGTCAGCAAGGGCCTGCTCTCCGAACAGGTGCTGGGCAAGAAGCTCGAACCCTTCGATCGGGCCATCGACATGCACCTGAGCAACCTGCGCAAGAAGCTGCCGGAGCGGGCTGACGGCCAGCCCCGCTTCAAGACGGTGCGGGGACGAGGCTACCTGTGGCTGGAGCAGGCATGAAATCGGCCCGCACCTTCAACGGCCTTTCCACCCAGATCTTCCTCTGGTTCTGGTTCATCCTGCTGCTGGTCGTGGCCGCGGTGGTAATCCTCCCCACCCTGGACCCCCGCAACATCATCCCGCTGCCGGCCCACGAGATCACCCGTCTCAACAACAACCTGGCGGCGCTGCAACGGGGCGCGGATCCCGAGCAGGATTTCGATCTGGCCAAGGCCATCGATGCCGCGGGCCTCTTGCCGGTGGACAACATCTATCTACGCGATGCCAAGGGGCAGATGCAGTCCAGCACCCGGCTGAGCAAGTTCGTGATCCGTTTCATGCTCGACTCGGACAACCCGGCCAAGCCCATGCTGGGCAGCGAACACCAGCGCGCCATCGCCGGCCCCTTCCAGATGGTCCATCACGGCCAGACCTATCACGTCTATTTCGGTCTGAACGTCGAAAACTCCTACCTGTTCCTCTTCATCCAGATCCTGGATCACCCCATCCAGATCCTGGGCATCGCCATGCTGGTCAGCACCCCGCTCTGTCTGTTGCTCGCCTGGCGCCTGACCCGCCCCATACTGCAGTTGCAGCAGTCGGTCTCCCAACTCGCCCAGGGCAACCTGGAAATACAGATCCCCAACCTGGGGCGGCGCGACGAGATAGGCCAGCTGGCCGAACATGTCAGTCGCATGGTCGACACCCTCAAGGACATGATCCAGAAGCAGAAGCAGTTGCTCTCCGACATCTCCCACGAGCTGCGCAGCCCCCTGACCCGCATCCAGCTCGCACAGGCGCTGATCCGCCGCAAGCAGGGGGACAGCGCCGAGCTGGCGCGCATCGAAGGGGAGATAGCCCGGCTCGACAAGCTGATAGGGGATCTGCTGGATCTGTCGCGGGTGCAGCAACATGTGGAGGCGCCGGTGACGCTGCCCCTGGCGGAGCTGCTGGAGCCCATCCTGGACGATGCCATGTTCGAGGCAAACCAGAACGGCAAACAGCTCAGGCTCCCTTCCCTGCCCGCCGAATCCCTCACCATGTGGCCGGAGCTGCTGGCGCGCGCCCTGGAAAATCCCCTGCGCAACGCCCTCAAGTATGCCCGCGAGTTCATCAAGGTGGACTGGTACCGGGAGGGACGGGAATGGGTGATGACCATACGGGATGACGGCCCGGGCGTGCCGGTGGAGCAGCAGCCCCGGTTGTTCCTGCCCTTCTTTCGGGTGGACGATGCCCGCAACGCCAAGACCGGGGGCACGGGTCTCGGCCTTGCCATCGCCGCCGAGGCGATCCAGCGTCATGGGGGGACCATCCGGGCCAGCAGCAATCAGCCGACCGGACTGGTCATCACCATCCGTCTGCCCATGCCCTGACCTCCCCCTTTTCATCGGCACGGGTGCTGGGTATGCTGGCGCCCGTTTCGCACCAGCCCAGGATCCTTCCATGCTCGATATCGTGCTCTACCAACCGGAAATCCCCCCCAACACCGGCAACATCATTCGCCTCTGCGCCAATACCGGCTACCGGTTGCACCTGATAGAGCCCCTGGGGTTCGAGTGGGATGACAAACGGGTCAAGCGGGCCGGGCTCGACTATCACGAGTTTGCCGACGTCAAGCGCTGGCCTGACTATGAGGCGTTTCTGACGGCCGTCGCCCCCCAACGGGTCTTTGCCTGCACCACCAAGGGACGCACCGCCCACTCGGCGGCCCGGTTTGCCCCCGGTGACGCCCTGCTGTTCGGGCCCGAGAGCCGAGGCCTGCCCATGGAGATCATCGAGAGCCTGCCATTCGAGCAGCGGCTGCGCATCCCCATGCTGCCCCAGAGCCGCAGCATGAATCTGGCCAACGCCGTCGCGGTGTTCGTCTACGAGAGCTGGCGACAGTTCGACTATTCAGGCTCGCTCTGACCGCTGACGATATTGGCAAGACGGCCAGGATTCAGACTGACTGCGCCGCCCCCTGCCCCGCCAGCAGCCGTCCATCACGCTCCAGTCGCCAGCAGAGCCAGCCCAGCGTCAGGCCACGACCGGCCATCAAGGCACTCATGGCGGCCCACAGGGCCGCCACACCCCATCCCTGGCAGAACCACCAGATGGGAAAGAAGCCGGCAAACACCGCCACCAGCATGCTGTTGCGCATCTCCCGGGCCCGGGTGGCGCCGATAAAGACTCCGTCCAGCAGGAAGCACCAGACCGCCAGCAGCGGCATGGCCACCAGCCAGGGGAGCTGACGTTGCGCCTCGGCGATCACCGCCGGTATGTCGGTAATGTGGCGGATGAGCCAGTGTCCCCCCAGGGCAAACGAGAGGGTGAATGCCAGGGCGATCAGCAGCGCCCAGCCCAGATTGAGGACGATGGCCTCCCGCAGCAGCGGCCGATCACGCCGCCCGATGGCACGCCCTACCATGGCTTCCACCGCATAGGCAAATCCATCCAGCCCGTAGGAAATCAGCATCAGGAAATTGAGCAGCACCGCATTGGCGGCCACCGCCACATCCCCCAGCCTGGCCCCCTGCAGAGTCATGAACACGAAGCAGAGTTGCAGGCAGAGGGAGCGGATGAAAATATCCCGGTTCAGGGCGAGCAGCCGCAGCAGGGCCGGCCACTGGCGCCAGCGCTGCCAGGCGTTGTGCCACACCCCGGGATCAAGTCGGCGCAGATGCCGGCTCACCAGCCAGAACCCCACCCCGAGCGTGCTGTAATCCGCCAGCAGGGAAGCTGCGGCCACCCCTTTCACCTGCCAGCCCAATCCCAGCACGAACCAGGCATCCAGCACCATGTTGACGAGATTGCCCAGGATCAGCAGCAGCATGGGACTGCGTGCATCCTGCATGCCCAGCAACCACCCCATGATGACCAGATTGCACAAGGCCACCGGGGCGCTCCAGACCCGCACCGACACATATTGACCGGCATAGGTCTGTACCTCGGAAGAGCCGCCGCCGAGGGCGATGATGGCTGGCAGGAACGGCAACAACAGGAGCAACAGCACCATGCCCAGTCCGATCGCCAAGCCCAGGGCCCGCGCCAGGGTGTCGAGCTGCCCTTCGGCATGGGCTGCACCCTGAGCCTGGGCGGTCAGCCCTGTGGTGGACATGCGCAGGAAGCCAAGCAACCAGAACAGCAGATTGATGAAGGTCGCACCGACCGAGACGCCGCCGAGAAACCAGGCCTGGCCAAGATGACCGATCACCCAGGTATCCACCAGCCCCAGCAAGGGCGTGGTGACGTTGGAGAACACCATGGGCAGGGCCAGGGCGAAGACGGCTCTGTGGCGGCGAGGATCCTTCAGCCAGGCGGGAATCAGCATGGTGCGCGCCGGGATCACTCGCCAGCCAGCCGCACAATGCGCGCGAAGTCGGCCACCATGGCCTGCATGTCCACGTGGGGCACCTCACCCGGTGCCACTTTGGGTCGGAAGGTGGCCACCAGCTTCCCCTCGGGGTTGATCAGCACGATGGAGGCGGAGTGGTCGATCAGGTAGTCCTTGCGATCCCCTTCCACGATGGAATAGACCAGCCCCAGATTGCGGACCAGAGGAAAGAGGGCACTGTGAGGTGCTGTCGCCGCCTTGAACTCGGGCTCGAAGAAGGCGGTATAGCTTTTCAGGCGGGCGCTGTCATCCCGCTGGGGATCCGCCGAGATGAATACCACCTGGCTAGTGGGGGCTATCTTCTTCAACGCCGGATAGACGCTGCGCAGATCCGCCAGCGTGGTCGGACAGACATCCGGGCAGTAGGTGTAGCCGATGAACAGAAAGCTCCAGTGTCCCGTCAGGTTGGCAGGGGTAAAGGGCTGTGCATCCGCATCCGTGAGGGTAAACGGGTTGATGTCTCGCCCCGCCGGGTAGTAATCGGCCTGTTCCGGCACCGCGGGCTGACTCCAGTAATAAGCCGCCGCAATGGCGCCGATAAACAGCAACAGCAGCAGGTAAAAGCGTGGTTTAACCATATAAAACAAAGCCTTGCTTATGTTAGAAGCCCAGGGGGCAAAACCGGTAGGGGTCATTGTAACCCGCCCGCCCCCGCCGCTGGCTAGTCTTGCATCCCGGCGGGAAAGCGTCTGTGCCATGGATCAGCAGCATCGGCGCCAAAACAAGAGCCCCGCTCTGGCGGGGCTCTTGTCTGTACAGGAAGAGGGATCAGGGCCGCAGCCTGTGCTGCGGCTGGGCACGTCTCAGGGGGACGCGCAGCGGGATGACGGGGGCAGTCCAGGGCTCATCCGGCAATCCGATGTCGTGATGACGGCGAAACAGACGAACCAGGCGGACAATCTTGTCTTTGGGGCACCCAAGCCAGATGGTCCAGCCATCTCCCTTGTGATAGACCCAGAGCGCATAGAACCATGTCATCCGACTGCCCTTGATGAATCGGGTGATGGAAGATGCGGGCGCTGCGGCCGGCACCGGATCCCACGGCGAGCTTGAAGCCATACCTGTCCTCCTTGCTCAACAGGTCACGCTGACGGGTCTCTTTGTCCCCAACGACGAACCAACCACGGCAGCGTACTGACTGTACGAGTCCCCAGTCTGAGGCGACTCTCCCTTCTGCGCACCGACCCGGCGATCATGCATCCCTGCCATGGCGTACTGCCCGGTGCGACTCCCCCTTCCCTGATCACCGACCATGACAGGGGCCTTATCAAAGGATATATCCGAAATGCATGTCGTGCGGCGAGACTGTGTGCACAGGAAGGAGAAGCGAAAAGGTGGGGAGGGAGATGCCATCGGCAGATGAAAATGAAGAGGCCTCCCGCAGGAGGCCTCTTCATCGCATCGGATGCTTACATCCAGTCGGCGTTGCGGATCACGCCGACCGCCAGGCCCTCTATGGTGAGGTGCTGACTGGCGAGATCCACCTCGATGGGGGAGAGCTCTTCGTTTTCCGGCAGCAGCCACACCTGGCTGCCCTTGCGCTGGAAGCGCTTGACGGTGACGTCCTCGTCCAGACGTGCCACAACGACCTGGCCGTTGCGTACCTCCTGGGTCTTGTGTACCGCCAGCAGGTCCCCGTCCATGATGCCGATGTTCTTCATGCTCATGCCCTGCACCCGCAGCAGGAAGTCTGCCCGCGGGTGGAACAGGGCGGGATCCACCTGGTAGTGGCTCTCGATGTGTTCCTGAGCCAGGATGGGTTCCCCGGCCGCCACCTTGCCAATCAGTGGCAGGCCGTTTTCTTCAGGCTGCACGTCCTCTTCTTCGAGCAGCAGACGAATGCCGCGGGACGTGCCCGGCATGATCTCGATGACCCCTTTTTTGGCCAGGGCCTTCAGATGTTCTTCGGCCGCGTTGGCCGACTTGAAGCCAAGCTTCTGGGCAATCTCGGCGCGAGTCGGCGGCATGCCGGTCTCGTTCATGTTCGCCTTGATGAGCTCGAGTACTTCAGCCTGGCGAGGGGTAAGGGGTTTCATAGCATGGGCACCTGTCTTTTTATACAGCACACTGGCAGTATATACAGTGCTGGGGCCAAGGCAAGGCGCAACTGGCATTTGTCGCGACCCGACGCACATTTGTCCCTCCCCCCGCCCTGAAGTGCCGACTCATCGTACCTCTCGGCGACAAGCAGTCGGTGATTTGCTATGCTCACGCCGCATTTTTTTGGAGAGCAGACGCACATGTCCCTTGGACAGAAGATTTCCAGAGCCATCCTGCAATGGCCGGTCAGCGGCTTGGTCAATCACAAGAGCCTGCCGGAAAACCCCATCACCGAGCTCAAGCTGGATCCGGCCAGACCCATCGTCTATGCCTTGAAGACCAGTTCGATCACCGACCTGATGACCCTGCAACAGTGCTGCGAGGATCTCGGCCTGCCCGGCCCCTTCACGCCGCTGGAGCTGAACGGTCAACTGCTGCCACGCTACGTCTGTCTGGATCGTCCGCCTCCCCTGTTCGGCACGCGCAACAAGCCGCTCCCCTTCCTGCAGGAGTTCCACCAGCTGCTGGACCTGCACAAGCAGGATCCGGCGCTGGACATCCAGGTAGTACCCGTCACCCTGTTCTGGGGCCGCGCCCCGGGCCGGGAAGGCGAGGAGGCCTCCGGCTGGAACATCATCAGCAGCCTGGCGCCAAACCGCCTGAAGAAGGCGCTGATCGTGATCCTGAAAGGGCGCGAGAACCTGGTGCGCTTCTCCCCGCCCCTCTCCCTGCGCTACATGGCGGACAAGCACGGCACCGACGAGGCCATCGCACACAAGCTGGCGCGGGTGGCCCGCACCCACTTCAGCCGCCAGCAGCTGGCCGCCACCGGGCCCAAGTTGCCGAACCGCAACCTGCTGTTCAAGCAACTGCTGGATTCGAGCGTGATCCAGCAGGCCATCGAGGAGGAGGCCAGACGGGAAGGGATCAGCCTGGAGAAGGCGCAAAAGCGTGCCCACGGCTACATGGACGAGATCGCCTCCAATTTCTCCTATCGGTTGATCCGCCTCGGCGAAAGCTTCCTCGGCTGGCTGTGGAACAAGCTCTATCGCGGCCTCTCGGTCAACGGAGCAGAGCAGGTGCGTCAGCTGGCCCAGGAAGGGCACGAGATCGTCTACGTCCCCTGCCATCGCAGCCACATGGATTACCTGCTGCTCTCCTACGTCATCTACCACCAGGGCATGGTGCCGCCCCACATCGCGGCGGGCATCAACCTCAACTTCTGGCCGGCGGGCCCCATCTTCCGCCACGGCGGCGCCTTCTTCATCCGCCGCACCTTCAAGGGCAATCCGCTCTACAGCACGGTATTCCGGGAGTACCTCAACCTGCTGTTCGCCAAGGGCTACTCGGTGGAGTTCTTCACCGAGGGTGGGCGTTCGCGTACCGGTCGCCTGCTGCCCCCCAAGACCGGCATGCTGGCCATGACCCTGCAGGCCATGATGCGCGGGCTGGACAGGCCGGTGACCCTGGTCCCCGTCTACCTCGGCTACGAGCACGTGATGGAGGTGAACACCTACCACAACGAACTCAAGGGGAGCCGCAAGGAGAAGGAGAGCTTCCTGCAGGTGCTCGGCATCCTGCGCAAGCTGCGCAACTATGGCCGTGGCTTCGTCAATTTCGGCGAACCGCTGACCCTCAACAGCTACCTCGGCGAACATGTACCCACCTGGAAGGAGAGCATCGGCCGGGAGGAACGTCCCGAGTGGATGGCCTCCACCGTCAACCAGTTGGCCGAGCTGCTGATGACCCGCATCAACGATGCCGCCGCCGTCAACGGCCTGACCCTGAGTGCCCTGGCCCTGCTGGCCGCCGAGCGCCACGCCCTGACCCGGGACGAACTCCAGGCCCAGCTCAACACCTATCTGGACCTGCTCAAGCAGGTGCCCTACAGCCCGCACAGCACCATGCCGGGCGAGGACGCCAGGACCCTGCTGGAGCAGGCGATGGAGCTCAACAAGTTCGAGGTGAGCGAGGACAAGCTGGGCCAGATCATCAGCCTGGACCGCTATCAGGCGATCCTGCTCACCTACTACCGCAACAACATACTGCACCTGTTCGCCATGCCCTCCCTGGTGGCGGCCCTGATCGAGCGGTGCGAGGGGATCTCCCGCAGCGAGATCGTCGCCCGCTGTGTCGACATCTACCCCCTGCTCAAGACCGAACTCTTCCTGCGCTATGAAGAGGACGAGCTGCCTGAACTGATCGATGCCCTGCTGGCCGAGCTGTTGCGCCAGCAACTGGTCGAGGCACGCGACGGCGGCTACTGGGTCAACCCCGGCAACCAGATGCGCCTGCTGCTCTTGGCCGAAAGCATTCAGGAGACCCTGCAACGCTACGCCATCGTGCTGACCCGCATGCTGGCCCAGCCCCACATCGAGGCGGAGCAACTGGAAGCGGACGGCCTGATGATGGCGGAGCGCCTCGGCACCCTGCACGGCATCAACGCCCCCGAGTTCTTCGACCAGAAGCTGTTCAGCACCCTGATCCACACCCTGCGCAGCGAAGGCTATCTGGATCCGGGCTGCAAGCCGGATCTCGGCCGCTTCCAGGCGCTGGCCGACAACATAGTGCCGCTGCTCAGCAACAAGATCCGCCGCACCATCCAGGCGGGCAACCGGCTCTGATCACCGTCGAACCGTCAACAAAAAGGCCGCATAATGCGGCCTTTTTTCATCAAGGAAGGGGGCGGGTTAGAGGTAGTGAACCATCACCCCGAGCAGCACCAGCGCCCCCACATAGTTGTTGTTGAGAAACGCCTGGAAGCAGGCTTCCCGCTGCCGCTCCCGGATCAGTCGCTGCTGGTAGACGAACAGCGCCGCCGCCCCCAGCAGCCCCCAGTAATAACCGGATCCCAACCCCATCAGCTGCCCGACCCCCAGCAGGATCAGCAGGGTCGCCAGTTGCAGCGCGCCGATGATCCGCTTGTCGTGGCGGCCGAACAGGATGGCGCTCGATTTCAGGCCGAGCTTGAGGTCGTCATCCCTGTCCACCATGGCGTATTCGGTGTCATAGGCGATGGTCCACAGCAAATTGGCAAGAAACAACAGCCAGGCTTCCGGCGGCAGGGCATTGGCCTGGGCCGCATAGGCCATGGGAATGGACCAGGAGAAGGCCATGCCGAGCACCAGCTGGGGGATGGGGATGAAGCGCTTCATGAAGGGGTAGCAGACCGCCAGCAGCAGACCGGCAAAGGACAGGCTGATGGTGAGCGGGTTCAACGTCAGCACCAGGGCGAACGAGAGAAGCGCCAGCACGGCGAACAGCACCAGCACTTCCCGCTCGGCGACCCGCCCCATGGGCAGCGGTCGCCCGGCGGTGCGTTTCACATGACCGTCGAAGTTGCGATCCGCATAGTCATTGATGACACAGCCGGCGGAGCGCATCAGAAAGACGCCCACCACGAACACGGTCAGGATCCAGGGGTCAGGCAGGCCACCAGCCGCCAGACAGAGCGCCCACAGGGTCGGCCACAGCAGCAGCAGGGTACCGATGGGCTTGTCGATGCGGGCCAACTGCGCATAGGCCAGTCCCCGCTCCTTGGTTAACAGCTTCACTCCAGCTCCTTATCCGATGGCAACGAATGAGACGATAGCGAGGGCAGGAAAAGTTCATGGACCAGCAGTGGCCATTGCCCCAGAAACAGGCGAGAACGACGCCCCCAGACGGTAGCGGCCGGACACCAGGGATTGCTCGCTATCTCGAAACATGCCAGTTGCAGGTGATCCCGCCGCGCCGGTGCCTCACCGAAAATGCGCTCTCCCAGCGGCTGCTCTCCCAGATCCTGCAAACCGCCCCCCTGCAAGGCCGCTTCGGCAAACAGGGTCCAACCCAGGATGGCAGGCCCGCCATCACCGTGCAGGATCACCTCGCGGCACATGCCCACGGGGGCCGACACCGCCACCAGCGCCTGCTCGTCCACCGTCAGCGACACGGCGCGATTGCCGAGCAGTTGCACCGAGAGGTGATGATTGTAACGACGCAGGCGCCGGGTCATGGAATCGGCCTCCAGCAACCAGGGACGCAGCGCCTCGGGCGGTTCGCACTCTGCAGGCGCCCGCCACGGGACGAGCTGGACGAGGGGAACAGTCAACTCGGACTTCACAGCTTCACCATCCGGAGATTTCCGTTGTCAGGTTAAAAACCGGTTTATTATCCGTAAATCAATGGCGAATTGTAAGAACATCCGTGCTTGACGGCCCCGATGGCAGCATCAAAAATGGGGCATCCGTCGCTGCCGAGCCATCCAGATGAAGATCTTCAGAATTCTGCTGCTGTCCCTGGGGTGTACCCTCTTGAATATACAGGCCTTCGCCAATGAGGAAGAGGCCACCGATCCCGCCTCCTCCGCCGTCCAGCCGGGATTCGCCTATCACGCTCTGGATCCGGACATCATCACCAACTACCTTGGCGACGGCAAAACCCTCGGCTATGTACGGGTGACGGTAGAGCTGATGGCCACGGATGCTGCCGACCTCAAGTTGCTGGAGCAGCACGACCCCCTGATCCGCGACGCCATCATCCGGCTGATTGGCAGCAAGACGGGCGCACAGATCAAGTCCCTGGTGAACCGGGAAGAGCTGCGCAAGGAGTGTGAGGCCAAGGTCAACGAACTGCTGGTCAAGGAGACGGGCAAGAAGGCGGTCCGCGAGCTCATCTTCACCAAATACCTGTACCAGTAACCACACCGGGAGGGGTCCTGCCCCTCTCACCCGTTGCATTCACTGTCGAGGACGTCATGGGTCACAAGACGCTGTGTGAGTGGCGCCGTCACGAGATCCCCGCCGATCTCAAGACGCTGCGCAAGATTGTGCGCAAACCCAAATTCGTGTGTGGCAAGTGTGCCCGCAGCGCCAATGACAAGGATTACCTGTGCCAGCCGCTGCGGCTGAAGCATAAAGAAGGGTAGGTCCCTCTTCTCACGAAGAGGTTCACGCAATATTTCAGAAGAGAGAGGAAGACTGATTTATTGATCAGTCCAGCCATGGCGACCCTGTTCAAACAGGCGACGGGCCTGCACGTCGTTGGGACAGACGCCGCGATACTCCTCTCCCGACCGTCCTGCCAGATAGAGATGCTCGGGTCGGCAATACCAGGCCAGCCCCTTCTGGCGACCCAGCTCCCAAAGGGCAACGTCCACTTTTTCCCCGCACTGGGTCTGGTGAAAAGCCACCCGATCGCCAGCAAAACCGAGCTTGCCGTCCGCCTCTCCCACGTCGCTCCACACCTTCTCGCAAGGGTCGTCGGAGTTGGAAACACAGCCCCCGAGCAGGGCGGCACAAAACATGATGACGAGTGAGCGCATATTCATCCTTGGCGTCGTTGGAATCGTTGTTGAGCCGCTGCCTGCCTTGTACAGCGTCATTTGAGCAGTTCATTCTAACCAGCCCGCCCCGTTCTCACCAAGGGCTGCCCCCCTCGCCACACAAAAAATCGGGCGGGCACCAGGCCCGCCCTCAGGCGTTACAGGGAGTCACTGATCGTCGAGAGGGTCATAGTCCTGCCAGCTCTCGTCATCCAGCTCCTCCAGCTCGTCTTCCCAAGATTCCGGCTCCCAGTCATCATCGAGATCGAAATCAGGCGTCTGCGTACCCATGCTCATTCTCCTTGGATAGTGCACCGGCCTACAAAGTCTATCCAGAATAATGGGGCTCGCCAGTGGTTCCGATCAGAGCTTTACCAAGGTGCAGCCAGCCACCTGGAGTCATGGCTCCGGTGGCATCCACGCTCTGATCCAACCCGGTGACAGACCGGGCGAACACGTCGGCTGGCAGTTCCCGCGCAGGGCGACGGTGCACCGACCTGGTCTTCGGTCACAACGCCTTGAACATGCTTGCCTCGCCCTGTCGTGGCATCGCTCGTCAGGTGCTCTGGCGCTTTTGCAATTGAAAATCCAGGGCGAGGCTCATGCCGGCCACCTCCTCTCCCGCCAGTTGGCGCAGGATCAGCTCCGCCGCCTCCCTGCCCATCTGGTGATAGGGGATCCTGACCGAAGTCAGCGCAGGATGACAGGCGCGCGCCACATCCAGATCGTCGAAACCGGCGATGGCGAGCTTGCCCGGCACGCTCAGATGGCGGCGCTGGCATTCGAACAGCACCCCGGCCGCCAGCTCGTCGTTGACGCAGATCAGCGCATCCAGTTCGGGCCAGCGCAGCAGAAACTCCCCCAGCATGGCCGCCCCCGTGCTAAAACTCGGCAGCTCAGAGGTATTGATGATGGCGTCCGGGGAGAGGTAGTTGTCCAGCAGCGCCTTCTGCCAGCCCTGCATGCGCTGCTGCAGCATCCACTGCTCCTGGCGGGCACAGAGAAAGCCGATGTTGCGATGACCGCGCTCGATGAGGTGGCGGGTCAGCTGATAACCGGCATCGAAGTTGGAGACCCCGACGTTCATGTCGATGGGATGGCGCGCCATAGCTCCCACCTCCACCACCGGCAAGCGGGCCGCCTGCAGGCGCTGCCGGATGACCTCCCCGGGATCCCCCCCAAACAACACCACGGCGGCCGGATTGTGCTGCAGGAAATTGCTGAGCAGGCTGGCCTCCTGCTGCTTCAGGTGCTGGGCATCCCCCAGCATGATCTGATAGCCCTCGGCGAGCAGGGTCTGCTGCAGCCCGGCAATCATATCACCGCAGGCGCGCTCCGCCAGGCTGGGGACGATGACCACTATGGTCTGGGAAGTGGCGGAAGCCAGCGCCCCCGCCGCCCGATTGGGGATATAGCCGAGTTCATCCACCGCCGCCTCGATGCGCTCGCGCATCTTGTCGGACACCAGCTCGGGGGTGCGCAGGGCGCGCGACACCGTCATGGCTCCCACGCCAGCCAACTGGGCCACGTCGTTGAGGGTCACCCGACCCGTGCTGCGGCGTTTTTTCGCTTCTGACATCCTTTCCCTTCCTCGGCATACGGGCATTCACTTTAAGGCAAAAGCGGGGCACTGACTATTTGCTCAAACCGGATTTTACCTTCTTTGAGGCCGATAAGGGGCAGGATGAATCCCTTCTGTGAGAGAAATGATAGCGCTATCACAGATCAATGTTAGCGCTATCTGGTAGCGCTAACTTTCGCGATCAAGCTCACAGTTATCAAGAGGCAAGATCGCTAGATTGGCGCCATCCTATCCAGCCCGGACACTGCCATGCTGACCCAATTGCTGACCGAGGAGGTCATTTCCATCGAAGCGGGCGCCCGCGACTGGCGCCACGCCATCGAGCTGGCCACCGCCCCCCTGCTGGCCAACGGCACCATAGAGCCTTCCTATGTGGCGGCGCTCTATCGCTCCCACGAGGAGCTCGGCCCCTACTACGTGCTGGGACCGGGCCTGGCCATGCCCCACGCCCGCCCGGAAGACGGCGTCAACCGGTTGGGACTGGCGCTGACCGTGCTGAAGGAGGGGGTCAACTTCGGCTCCGAGGGCAACGACCCGGTGCGGCTGCTGGTCACCCTGGCCGCCAGCGACAGCAACTCCCACGTGGAGACCATCGCTCAGCTTGCCGAGCTGTTCATGAATGAAGAAGACGTGGCGGCCATCATGGCGGCCACCAGCAAAGACGACATCCTGCGCATCCTGGCGCGTTATTGAGCGGCGCCCTGCGCCCGACAGAGGAAGAGAGCATGAAAATTCTGGTTGTATGCGGACACGGCCTGGGCACCAGCCTGATGATGGAGATGAGCATCAAGAGCATTCTCAAGGAGCTGGCCGTGACGGCCGAGGTGGATCACCGGGATCTCGCCTCCGCCGGCAGCGAGAGCGCCGAGATCTTTGTCGCCACCCGCGACATCGCCGAACAGCTGGTCAGCATGGGTGTCAACGGTCGGCTGGTATCGCTGGACAACATGGTCGACAAGGCCGCCATGAAAGAAAAACTCGCCATCGCCCTGCACGAGCTGGGCGCACTCTAACCCCTTTGTGACTGTCTGGGCGGCTGGTGAGCCGCCGCTTCCATCTGCTTGGAGCTGACCATGGAATTTTTCAATTTTCTGATGTTTGACGTGCTGTCGGAGCCGGCCGTGCTGGTTGGCCTCATCGCCCTCATCGGCCTGATCGCCCAGAAGAAACCGGTGACCGAGTGCATCAAGGGCACGGTCAAGACCATCATGGGCTTCGTCATCCTGGGGGCTGGCGCCACCCTGGTGGTGAACTCCCTTGGCGACTTCGCCACCATCTTCCAGCACGCCTTCGGCATCAAGGGGGTCGTCCCCAACAACGAGGCGATCGTCTCCATCGCCCAGCAGTCATTCGGCAAGGAGATGGCGATGATCATGTTCTTCGCCATGCTGGTGAACATCCTGATCGCCCGGCTCACCCCGTGGAAATTCATCTTCCTGACCGGTCACCACACCCTGTTCATGTCGATGATGGTGGCAGCCATCCTCTCCGCCGGCGGTATGAGCGGCATCCCGCTCATCGCGGTGGGCAGCCTGGTGGTCGGCGTCACCATGGTGCTGTTCCCGGCCCTCGCCCACCCCTACATGAAGCAGATCACCGGCTCCGATGACGTGGCACTCGGCCACTTCTCCACCTGCTCCTACGTGCTGGCCGGCTGGATCGGCGCCAAATTCGGCAACAAGGCCCACAGCAGCGAAGAGGTGCAGGTGCCCAAGAGCCTGCTGTTCCTGCGCGATACCCCGGTGGCCATCTCCTTCACCATGGGCATCATCTTCCTCATCACCTCCGCCTTCGCCGGCCCCGAGTTCGTCGCCAGCGTCGCCAAGGGCAAGCACTGGTTCATGTTCTCCCTGATGCAGTCCATCACCTTCGCCGCCGGTGTCTACGTCATCCTGCAGGGGGTGCGGATGGTCATCGCCGAAATCGTGCCGGCCTTCAAGGGGATCTCCGACAAGCTGGTGCCCAACGCCAAGCCGGCGCTCGACTGCCCCATCGTCTTCCCCTATGCCCCCAATGCGGTGCTGATCGGCTTCCTGTCGAGCTTCGCCGCCGGTCTGGTGGGCATGGTGCTGCTCTACCTGCTGGGGCTCACCGTCATCATTCCAGGCGTCGTGCCGCACTTCTTCGTCGGTGCAGCGGCCGGGGTGTTCGGCAATGCCACCGGCGGCCGTCGCGGCGCTCTACTCGGTGCCTTCGCCAACGGCCTGCTGATCACCTTCCTGCCGGTGTTCCTGCTGCCGGTACTGGGGGATCTCGGCTTTGCCAACACCACCTTCAGCGATGCCGACTTCGGTGTGGTGGGGATCCTGCTCGGCCTCATCGTACGCTGATCACTCTTCCCCATCGGGGGCATGGCCAGCGGTGCCATGCCCCCGCTCATCTTCCCGCACTGCCAGCCGGGCCCCACCAGCCCGAACAACGTCGAAAATATGTGCAAACACAGTGCGTTGGATCGGATTTTCACCCCATAGCGGTAGCATCTGACAGGGGAGTACGATATGCTGATGCGCTGACGTTCAACCCGACCTCGCTCGAGGCCCTTTCCATGAAATACCTGGTAGTACAAACCAAACAGATAGGAGATGTGCTGATCTCCACCTCACTGTGCAACAACCTCAAGCAGCACGACCCTGCCGGGGAAGTTCACTATCTGGTCATGGATTACTGCGCGGGCATGGCAGAGGGAAACCCCAACATCGATCGGTTGATCGTCATCGAGAAGGCGCGCCGCAACGAGTGGCGCTACATGAAGGATTTGCTGCTGGGCATTCGCCGCGAGCGCTACGATGTGGTGATCAACAGCCAGGGCCAGATGATAGGCCTGCTCACCTGCCTCTTCTCCGGCGCCCGCCTGCGGATCGGCTTCGACTCTTTCCCATGGCGCCTGGGCCACAACCGCATCGTGCGCTTTCGCCATGACACCGAGCATCAGGGCAACAGCACCCTGGTGGACGACCGATTTTCACTGCTCAAGCCCCTCGGCCTCGCCAGGGAGGATCGCAACTACTATCTCTGGCTCAGCGACGGGGAGAGACAACGGGGGCGCGAGACCCTGCTGGCCGCTGGCGTCGACCCGACCCGGCCACTCATCGCCATGGGAGTGAACTCCCTCGGTCACTACAAGCGCTGGCCCATCGACTGCTTCGCCAAAGTCGCCCAGTGGCTCATCGAGGAGCACAATGCCCAGATACTGGTCTATTGCGGACCGGGGGAAGAGGAGTACAACCGGGGGCTGAAGCCGCTGCTGCCAGAAGCGCTGCAGGCCAGCGTGTTTGACCATGTTCAGACCCGCTCGGTACGGGAGCTGGTGGGGCTCTTCGCCCATTGCCAGCTTTTCGTCGGCAATGACACCGGACCGCGCCACATGGCGCAGGCGCTGGATATCCCCCTGCTCACCATCGTCTCTCCCCTCGGACACTCCGCCATTGCCAATCCCGTCTCTCATCCCCGTTATCGCTTCGTCGACACGGGTCGTCAGGATCCGCAGCAGGAAGTGCGCGAGGTACAGATGCAGCTGGATCAGCTTTGGAGTCAAGTCACACCCGTCACCGGCAAGCAGGCAGATGGAGACATGGCTCCCCTGCCCACTGTCTAGCACGGTGATGCCATATCGCCGTCATTTGCGCAGGCGGAAGAACTCCTTCTGCCATTCATAGAGATACCCTGACCAGCCTTTGGCCTTGGCACGCAGGAACACAAGACCGGATGAGCGTTTCCAGCTGTGCTGGAACCAGTGGGTCATGTAGCGCTCTGCCGCCGGCTCGAAATGAATCGCCTCCCCCTGGTAGTTGTAGAAATAGTGCTCGGGGGCGATCAGGGCGGTATCCCCTGATGATGCCAGCTTCTCCGAGACCAGGTGTGTCATTATCTCCGGCCCCATGTACATGGGAGAGGACATGATCTCCTGTTCATAGAAGCGCACCAGTTCGGACAGCATGGCCGAATCTTGTCTGGCGTAGATGACCGCGGTGCCGATCAGCCGATCGGATTCGTAGCCAACGCCAAAGGCCACGGACTCGAAGAGCGGGAAGGGATCCTGGTTGATGGTAACATCGGTATCCAGATACAGACCCCCTTCCTGAGCGAGGATCTTGAGCCGCAGGTAATCGGTCACGAAGGCCAGCAGGCCTCGCCGGTAGCACTCCCGGGCAAAGGTGCACTCCTGTATCCAGCGTTTGACCTGCGGATCCGTGTCCAGCCAGAGCTTGTAGTCGTAACCCTGCTTGCGCCAGTCATCGATACACACGTGCGCCAGAGGAGGCAAGCGGCTGCCGAGCCAGATGGCGTGAATGGTTCTGTTGGTCGCACTCATGCCTTGCCCCCCGCCTGTTTCATGTTCCACAGGGCCATCCTGACGAAGCGGTAGAAGCGATAGAGTTCACGGGTCAACTTGAATCCCAGCGGAACTTTCTTCAGCACGACCTGATTCTGGATGTCGCTGCCCATGTCCCGCGGACTGTAGATGGCATAGGGAATCAGGCCGGTACAGATGAGCCCGGTGCGATAGGACTCACCGATGAAGTTGTCGACCGAACAGAGCCACCGCTGGCTGTGGGCCAGCAACCGGCGGGCCCCTTGGGGAGAGATGCTGTATCCCGTGGTCCAGCACGAGTTGTTGTGCCAGAACATGAGCTGCATGTTGTCCACTGTAGTCAGGGCCGTGGCGGTACCGATCTGGGGTTCCACCTTCACGTACTCGTACTGTTCGTGGATCTTCGGCAGGGTACCCACCACCTCTTCAAAATACTGGGTGGGCAGGAAATCGTCTTCCAGGATGAGGATGGGCTCGTCGAGCTCGACACACTTCTCCCACAGCAGATAGTGGCTGGCATAGCACCCCTTTTCCCCGGGCGTCAGCGGTCTGCTGCGAAACCGGATCCTGTGCTGATCATCCGGCAGGGCCTGCAGCCGCTCGGGCAGCCCCTCAAAGCCGTTCACTGCGCTGAAAAATTCGAAGGGGATGCCTCTGGCAGAGAGCACAGACTCGACACGACTGCGCCGCTCGACAGCCCTGTCCAGACTAATGACGTAAATTTTCATGACCTTCCTTTCCAAGCCTGTTCAGTTCCCAATGCAATGCGGTCGAGTAGATGGCGCCCATGAAGACGCTGAATACCCACTGCCCGGAACGCATGTAGAAGAATGATTCGAAGTTGTTGATGATGAGCCAATAGAGGATGAAGGAGATGGCCAGCATCTTGATGAAACGGGACGAAACCGGACAGCACAGCACCTGGCGGAGCACCGAGAAGAGCGTGCCATACAACACCAGGAAACCGGCTACCCCCCAGCACACCAGTGTTTCCATGTTGGAGTTGTGCAGGTGACGAAACTCCCGGGTAATGTAGTCAGGCAGCGTCTTGGAGAGGGTGATCACCAACGACTGGCTACCATAGCCTGTCCCGAAGAAGGGGTGAGCCAGGAACCACTGGATGGCCTCCAGCCAGGTCTTCAATCGCACCCCGATGCTGAAGTCCCGTACCTCGTTCCAGTTACCCGTCAGGATGGCATGCACATCCCCCTGATGCACGAAGCCGGCCAGCAACCGCTCCCGGATGAACGAAACCTGATAAAGCGCCAGCATGGTCATCAGCAAGATGGCGTAGGTCAACACCACCTTGCGCCTTGGCCAGTGCTCTCCTCCCCCCAGCAAGGGGAGGATGGCCAGCGAAGCCGAGATCGCCAGCCAGGACTGACGGGACTGCAGAATGACGGAGAAGACCCCGAACAACAGGATGCCGAGCAGGATCCCGGCATTGCCCAGCGACAGCTTCCTGAATTTCGAGGTAAGCAACAAGAGCACAAAAAACAGGAAGCAGGCACCCGCGATCAGGGAGCCGTGCTGTGCATTGCGGTAATTGAAATCTACCCTGGCCCCATCAAGACCTGTCTCGACGATGGAGAAGAAGGAGGAGTGATAGGCAAAGGTGAAAATGACACCGAGGCAGAAGGTCAGCAGGGTGATGACGATGCGGCGCGGGTCCCCCTTCAGCCAGTAGGCGAGACCAAGGAAGAAGAAGAGGTATGCCATCGACTTCACAGAAGGGTATTTGAGGGCATAGTCGGGCACGAACTGTCTGGATGCGACCCAGCTCAGGCTCTGTACCACCAAGGCCAGACAGAGCAGTTGAAAGATCCTGTTCCTTGTAAAGAAGGCCCTCTCCACATAGAAGGCCATCAGGGTGGCCAACACTATGATGGACTGGCAGACGTCGGCGATCAGCTGAATTGAATCCTTGAACAGGGTGTAACCCAGAATATTCAGGAAGATGAAGTTGCCGAACGCCTGGCCGTGAAAGATGCGGAGAAAATAGTCACTCGTCGATGAGTCATGATCTGTCATACGGAGCAAGGTGTATTCCCTGTCAGGTTTTTCGGAAGACATAGTTGCCACGGATCTTGCGCCACAGACCGAACATGTCTGTGCGGGGGAAGATGGCGATCCGGCGGATCTGGAACGGATCCCGGTGCATGGCTCTGGGGCCGCTGTTGGTGGCCACAGCATAGCGATAACCGGCGGCAACGGCCTGGGATTTTGCACTGTCGTTCAGATCCCCGTAAGGATAGGCAAACGAGATCAGGGGATGGCCGAGCAGCTGCTCCAGCCAGGCCTTGTTGGCCTGGATCTGGTGGGCCTGCTCCTCTGGGGGGAGCGTACTCAGGCGGGGGTGAGTCAGGGTATGGCCCCCGATCTCCACATGACCGGAGGCCACCAGCGCCTTGATCTCCTCCGGGGTCATCAGGGTCACCGGGGTATCGGGGTGGGTCGGGTGCTCCACATCCCAGCGATTGTGATCCTCACCGGTCACCACATAGACCACCGCCTTGTAGCCATACTTTTCCAGCAGCGGCAGCATGCGGGTGAGGTTGTCCCGATAGCCGTCGTCCACGGTGATCATCAGGTACTTCTTGCCGTACTGCAGCCGGTGGATGAACCCGTTCTCCGCCAGGTCGGCAAATGTCAGCGTCTCGTAGCCCAGCCACTTCATCAGCTTGAGGTGCTTCTCGAACATGGCGACCGGGAGCCAGGTGCCATGCTGATGTTGCCAGCCTGAATAGGCATGATATCGCCAAATGCTCTTTCCATTCCTAGATAGAACTTATCGTAAATCGCGATGGAGCCAGCAATACAAGCCCCCACTGCAACCCCAAAAATCAGGCTAACGAGACGAACAGGATACCGAGAGAGCAAAGGTAAGGTAATTGCCGCCATTAGGACACGACTGGGACGATCGAATTCACGTAACTTGCCATCATCCAGCCATATAGAGAGGCCTTGCACAAAAACGTAAGCGAAAAAAATCAATGCCAATATTTTTACTTCCCTTGGCATATTCACCCAATAAAATGGCCGCCAACAAACTGTGATACTTGCTAGTAGTAATATAGCAGGCCCGTAGGAATACCCACTGGGAATGGTTAATGCTAATGCGCCAAATAAAAATGCAGACACCTGAACCAGGTTGTGAAGAATATTTATACGCAACGGCAAAATAATAGGGCTCGCCAATATCATGAAAGTGTATTCCTAGAAAAGTCATCTTTGCCGATAGTGCATACACAAGGCTTTCAGATGCTGAGACATATCAAATTCTTGCTCGGCCCGCTCGCGAGCCAATTTCCCCAGGCGATCACTTAATTCAGGATCTCGCAGCAGTACCTTGATCTGCGCAGCGATAACTTGCGGTTGCAATGGCTCGGCCAATAAACCCACACCACCAAGCACCTCTGGCACGGCACCGGTAGTGGCCCCGACGATCGGTTTACCGGCGGCCATCGCCTCGATCACGGTGAGGCCAAATGCCTCGTTATGAGAAGGAATGACCACCACATCCATCGCCTGCAACATACGGGCGGTATCTCGCCGGAAGCCGGAAAAATGCACGACACCACCGAGTTGCCGCTGGGTAATGTCGCACTCCAGCTCAGTGACGAAGGGCTCATCAGCCCCCTCGGTGGCAAGCGTCCCCCCCACCAGCAGCAGTTGAAGGTCGGGGAATTCGGTACGCAGCAGGGCAAAGGCCTCAAGCAGCTCACGCTGCCCCTTGCCGGGACTGAAACGGCCGACCATCCCGATCAGCGGGCCAGTGGGAATACCCAGCTCACCGCGAATAAGGGCTGGCTCTTCCTCGCAAGAGGTCAACTCGGTGCCCAGCCACAGCCGCTGAATACGCTCTGCGGGGAGCGGCAAGGCGGCGCGATTGCGCCTCAGTGTCTCGTCGCTGATGGAGAGCACCCTATCGACCTTGCCGTAGATCCAGCGATGCAACGGATCCTTCTTAGGTCGTTTTGAGCCCATATGCTCGGTGAAAATGAGGCGAAACGAGGAAATAGTGCCAAGTAATGCGGCCAACAGCAGATCGCTGGACTTGTGGCAGTGCACGATCTGGATGCCGCTTTGCTTCATCCAGCGCAGCAGCGCAGGCAGGCGCAAGATGGCCTGATTGCGTGATGCCGCCTCAAACACCTCAAAACCAGCGGCCTTCATATCTGAGGCAACTCGACTACCTGCCAGTGCCAACCCGAACACACGCCAACCTCGCTCTACCAGCCCCTTGCCGACCCGGATAGGGTACATCTCCAACCCCCCCCAACCCTGAGAAAGGCAGATCTGCAATACACTACCCGGCGCAACCACATTTGCCGGAGCGTTCATCGGTTCAACCAGGCCATGTAATCGGCCACGCCTTCGGCCACAGTCTTGAACTCGCCGTCATAGCCGACGCCGCGCAACTTGGTGAGATCCGCCTGGGTGAAGCTCTGGTAGCGACCCTTGAGGTGATCCGGGAAGGGAATGTATTCGATGGCGCCTTTCTGGTGATGCCTGATCACGGCTTCCGCCACGTTCTGGAACGGCTCAGCCCGGCCGGTGCCGCAGTTGAAGATGCCGGAGTGCTGCGGATTCTGCCAGAACCAGAGGTTCACCTTGCAGACGTCGTCCACGTAGATGAAGTCGCGCATCTGGCCGCCATCCGGGAAGCCGTCACAGCCCTCGAACAGCTTGGGATTGTCACCCTGCTTCACCTGGGTATTGAGGTGGAAGGCCACGGACGCCATGGAGCCCTTGTGCTGCTCGCGGGGACCATAGACGTTGAAGTACTTGAGACCCACCACCTGGGAGTTGATCTCCGGCATCCAGCGACGCACGTACTGATCGAACAGCTGCTTGGAGTAGCCGTAGACGTTGAGGGGCTGCTCGAACCGGGGATCTTCGATGAAGTTGTCGTTGCGCCCGCCATAGGTCGCGGCGGAAGAGGCGTAGATGAAGGGGATTTCCCGCTCGATGCAGTAGTGGAACAGATCCTTGGAGTACTCGTAGTTGACCTCCATGATGAACTTGCCGTTCCACTCGGTGGTCGCGGAGCAGGCGCCTTCGTGGAAGATCACCTCGATGCCGTCATCCCACTCCTCGAATTCGTCACCGGAGACGATCCGCGCCTGGAACTCGTCCTTGTCCATGTAATCGGCGATGGTGAGGTCGACCAGGTTGACGAACTTGGTGCCGTCGGTCAGGTCATCGATGACCACGATATCGGTCCGTCCTTGAGCGTTCAGCTGCTTGACCAGATTGCTGCCGATAAAGCCAGCACCGCCAGTTACTACGATCATGGAGTTTGCCTCGCGTACGTTGTGGCCCCGTGTGACTGCCTGTTAAAGCTGTGTATAGTGGGCCAATTTGAAATTGCCGAAAAGTTTATCACGGGCCGCAAGGGGATTCGACCTCGATGACTTTTCCCCTTCGGGCCCGGCAGAGGGACCAGCGATGAAGACCAGAGACAGGATCATCCACAGCGCCACCGAGCTGTTCAACGATCAGGGCGAGCGCAACATCACCACCAACCACATTGCCGCACACCTTGGCATCAGCCCGGGCAACCTTTACTACCACTTCAGAAACAAAGAAGACATCATCCACTCCATCTTCGATCAGTACGCCCGCCACCTGAGCGACAGCTTCACTCCGATCCGCAGCAGCGCGATCCGGCTGGAGGATCTGATGGGCTACCTGGATGCCATCTTCTATTTGATGTGGCAGTTCCGCTTCTTCTACGCGAATCTGCCGGACATCCTGAGTCGCGACGAGCTGCTGCAGCAGAAATACCTCAAGGCACAGGAGCAGCTCCGTGCCACCGTGGAGACGCTGCTCAGAAGCCTGCGCGAAGGCGGCATCATCGCCGTCAGCGATGAAGACCTGCCGGATCTCGGCCAGACCATCAAGATGGTCGTCACCTGCTGGATCCCATTCCAGATCGCCCAGGCCCCGGCCACCCGCATCACCAAACCCCTGCTCTACCAGGGGGTCTTGCGGGTGCTGTTTTTGCTGCGCCCCTACGTGCAGCCACAGGTGGCCCCCCAGATACATCAACTGGAGCAACATTATCACCAACTGGCCCAACCAGCCGGGTGAGATCTGTTTCACAATTGTTGATTATCAGCATAAAAATTTGAATTTATACGCAGGGATTACAGTAAAATGTTGCCCATTCTAGGGTCTGTCGGCGTTTCGTCGCGACCGTGACGACGCCGAACTGTGCGGGTTGCACGGCCCGGGATCCTGATAACACAGTCGATACAGCAATGAGGACCGAGGATGTCTAACGGATTCTATCGTCACCTGACCGAACAGCTCGAACAGGTCAAGGCGGAAGGGCTATACAAGCAGGAGCGCATCATCACCTCGGCCCAGCAGGCCCAGATTGCGGTGGGTGGCGAGCAGGTACTGAACTTCTGTGCCAACAACTACCTGGGGTTGGCCAACCACCCCGACCTGATTGCCGCCGCCCATCAGGGGCTCGAGAGCCACGGCTTCGGCATGGCCTCCGTCCGCTTCATCTGTGGTACCCAGGACCAACACAAGGAACTGGAGCAGAAGCTGTCCGCCTTCCTCGGCACCGAAGACAGCATCCTCTACTCCTCCTGCTTCGACGCCAACGGCGGTCTGTTCGAGACCCTTTTCGGTGCCGAAGACGCCATCATCTCCGACGCCCTCAACCATGCCTCCATCATCGATGGGGTGCGGTTGTGCAAGGCCAGGCGCTATCGCTACGCCAACAACGACATGGCCGAACTGGAAGCCCAGCTCAAGCAGGCCGATGCCGACGGCGCCCGCTTCAAGCTGATCGCCACCGACGGCGTCTTCTCCATGGATGGCGTCATCGCCGACCTCAAATCCATCTGCGATCTGGCCGACAAGTACGATGCGCTGGTGATGGTGGATGACTCCCACGCCGTCGGCTTCATCGGCGAGAACGGCCGCGGCACCCACGAATACTGCGAGGTGATGGAACGGGTCGACATCATCACCGGTACTCTGGGCAAGGCGCTGGGTGGCGCGTCCGGTGGCTACACATCCGGCAAGAAAGAGGTGATCGACTGGTTGCGTCAGCGCTCCCGTCCCTACCTCTTCTCCAACTCCCTGGCACCCTCCATCGTCTCGGCCACCATCAAGGTGATCGACATGCTGGCCGAGGGTCACGACCTGCGTGCCCGCCTCAAGGAGAACAGTGCCTACTTCCGCGAGCGCATGAGCGCCGCCGGCTTTATCCTGGCCGGTGCCGATCACGCCATCATTCCGGTCATGCTGGGGGATGCCAAACTGGCCGCCGAGATGGCGAGCCGCATGCTGGACGCCGGTATCTACGTGGTGGGCTTCTCCTTCCCCGTGGTACCCAAGGGTCAGGCGCGCATCCGGACCCAGATGTCCGCCGCCCATACCCGGGAGCAACTGGACAAGGCGATCGATGCCTTCATTCGCATCGGTCGCGAGCTCGGTGTGATTTGATCACATGGCTGGCTGATTAAAACGGGGGCCAAGGTTGGGCCCCATTTTATTACCCTCTGTACCCGGCATGGCGCCGTGAGGAATCTGTCATGAAAGCACTCTCCAAACTCAAATCCGAAGTCGGCATCTGGATGACTGATGTCCCGGCTCCCGAGCTCGGCCACAACGATCTGCTCATCAAGATCCGCAAGACCGCCATCTGCGGCACCGACATGCACATCTACAACTGGGACGAGTGGGCCCAGAAGACCATTCCCGTCCCCATGGTGGTGGGGCACGAGTATGTGGGAGAGGTGGTCGCCGTCGGCCAGGAAGTGCGCGGCTTCTCCATCGGCGATCGCGTCTCCGGCGAAGGCCACATCACCTGCGGCCACTGCCGCAACTGCCGTGCCGGTCGCACCCACCTGTGCCGCAACACCATTGGTGTGGGTGTGAACCGCCCGGGTTCCTTCGCCGAATACCTGGTGATCCCGGCCTTCAACGCCTTCAAGCTGCCGGACAACATCCCCGATGAGCTGGCCGCCATCTTCGATCCGTTCGGCAACGCCGTGCACACCGCCCTCTCCTTCGATCTGGTGGGTGAAGACGTGCTCATCACCGGCGCAGGCCCCATCGGCATCATGGCCGCTGCCGTCTGCCGTCACGTTGGCGCCCGTCACGTGGTGATCACCGACGTCAACGAATACCGGCTGGAACTGGCCCGCAAGATGGGCGCCACCCGTGCCGTCAACGTGGCCAAAGAGAAGCTCTCCGATGTCATGGAAGATCTCGGCATGACCGAAGGGTTCGATGTGGGGCTGGAGATGTCCGGGGTACCCAGCGCCTTCCAGGACATGATCGACAAGATGAACCACGGCGGCAAAATCGCCATGCTCGGCATTCCTCCCTCCACCATGGCCATCGACTGGGGCAAGGTGATCTTCAAGGGACTCTTCATCAAGGGGATCTACGGCCGCGAAATGTTCGAAACCTGGTACAAGATGGCAAGCCTCATCCAGTCTGGCCTGGATCTCAGCCCCATCATCACCCACCATTTCCATATCGATGACTTCCAGCAGGGCTTCGAAGCCATGGGCTCGGGCAAGTCCGGCAAGGTGATCCTGAACTGGGATTGAGGACACGCGAGGGGCGCCTGGGCAATCAGCGCGCCCTATTTTGTTCAGCCTCACTACACCCGGCGTATGCCGGGTTTTTTTATTTGGCATCACCCCTTCCCGCTCTGCCACTTTGTTTGCAGATTGCTTAACACTTCACACACAAGCGTTTAAATGGCTGTAACTATTCGGTTATAATCCCGTCGTTTTCTGGGGATAATAAGAGCCTGCTGGGAGTACATGAGCGTGTTGAAAAAACTGAGCTATTTGCTGGCTGCCGGGATGGTGGCCGCCACTCTGTCCGGCGCCGTCCTTGCCGCCGATGACATGTCGACAGAGGCCATCGCCGAGCGTATTGCCCCGGTTGGCCAGGTTTATACCGCCAAGGATCTGGAAGGCATTGCGACCGCGGCGGCCGCGCCTGCGGCAGCCTCCTCCGGCCCACGTGACGGCGAGACCGTGTTCAAGGGTGCCTGCTTCGCCTGCCATGATACCGGTGCCGCTGGCGCCCCCAAGCGAGGTGACAAGGCCGCCTGGGAGCCACGCATCGCCCAGGGATTCGACACCTTGCGCAAACACGCCATCGAAGGCTTCACCGGCAAGGCTGGCATGATGCCACCGCGGGGGACCTGCGCCACCTGCAGTGACGAAGAGATCGAGAACGCCATTCACTACATGATCGACAAGCTCTAAGTAATTGAAAGGGCTCCTCTTGCAGCCCTTTCAATCCCATCACTTCCGACTACGCTTGAAGGTAAGTTTTTTCGGGAGTGTTGCATGTCAGTTCAGCCCACCACACCGCCAGACTCGCACTCCTTGCTGGCGGTCGTCTCCTCCATCATGGATTTTCCCGCCCCCGGCATTGCCTCCCCCGAGGATTACGCCCGACTGGTCGGTATGCTGGACACACTCTGCCCTCTGCAACATTTCGCCATGCTGGGGCTGGCCGACGGGGGGCTGAACTGGCGCTACACCTATCAGCTTCCCGACGTGTTCAAGCAACAATTGGGACGGGAAGAACCTCGCCTCACCGAACAGCTCACCCGGCTCGATGAAGGTCAGGGCTGGTGCGTGCAGCCTGTGGAGCATATCGACGTGCAGTGGTTGCTGGCACGCAGCACCCCGGATCAGGCACCCACCCTGAGGCTGCTGCTGGAGTGCCTGGCCAAACGCCTGCACGAAACCCAGACCGGTACCCAGCTGGCGGGGCAGGCTTCCCCTCTCATGCAGCGGGATCCCCAGTGGCAGGAGAAAATCGAGAAGATCGGCCGAGTGATGCGCCTGGCTCACAACCTGCCTCAGCATGCCCTGTTTGCCCAGTTGGAAGCTGTGTTGCGCCAGATGCTCTCGGTCAGCGACATGTTGCTGATCCGGCTGGAAAACCAGCGACTGGAGCGACTCTATCCACCACACCTGACATACGACGATGACATCATTCGGGCCATGTGCCACAGCACCAACAGCGTAGAGCGCCATGAAGAGGGGCTTTACTGGTACAGCCTGCCCCTGCGCCAGCAGCAGCAATATTTTGCCCACCTCATCCTCAACATGACCCGGCCTCTGGAAACCGATGACAGGCTGTTCCTCGATTTCCTGCGCCATCAGCTGACCCTGTTGCTGGAGCTCAAAAGGGTGCGACAGCAACTCGATGAGCTCAACTCGGAGGAGTCCATCAACCAGCGACTCCAACAGCTGCGCCAAACCAACTTGAGGTTGCAGAAACGGCTCAAGCATCATCAGGAGCTGGAGCGGCGGCTCCAGTTCAATGCCCTGCACGACCCGCTGACCCAGTTGCCAAACCGGGCGCTGCTGATGAATCACCTGCATCATGCCATGACCCGCTACCGCCGTTACCAGACAGCCGGCTTCACCCTGATTTTCGTCGATGTGGATCACTTCAAGCAGGTCAATGACGCCCTGGGCCACAGTGCTGGCGATCAGTTGCTGCAGGAGCTGGGCAGCAGGCTGCAAGGCTGCATCCGGCAAAATGACATGGTGGCGAGGCTCGGAGGGGACGAATTCGTCATCTATCTGGACAACAGCCAGCGGGAAGAGGACATCAGCCCCGTGCTCAATCGCCTGATTGGCCGTATCGGCCATCCGTTCCGGCTCCAGGGCAACGAACTGACCATCACCGTCAGTCTGGGGGTCGCCAGCGTGACGGAGCAAACGGCCGATGTCAGTGAACTGCTGCACCAGGCAGACCTCGCCATGTACCAGGCCAAGCGCAACGGCCGCAGCCGCATCGTCATGTATTCGGAGGCCTGTACCGAACAGGCGGGGTCACCGGAAGAGCGGCTCTTCAGAGCCTTGCGGGAAGGGCGGATTGTGCCCTACTTCCAGCCAGTGATCAGGCTGTGTGACAGCCGCCTGGTCGGACTGGAGGTCATGGCGCGCTGGATAACGGAGGAAGGGGAGCTCAAGGATGCATTCGACTTCATTCCTCTGGCGGAACAGTGCGGCCTCATTCAGGATCTGGACCGCCAGATCCTCAAGCGCACCTGCCAGCAACTGAAGCTTTGGCAACCCGCCTCCGGGGTCGGTCGTTTCAGGATAGCCATCAACCTCTCCGGCAAGCACCTGGCCAGCCACGAGCAGATCATGCAACTGCTCACCATCATGGAGGAGGAGGGTGTCATCCCCGCATGTTTCATCTTTGAGTTCAACGAACGCGAGCTCTCCCGGCAGAGTGCCGACTCCCTCACTGCCCTGCATGAACTGAGGGCGAAAGGGATCCAGGTCAGCCTGGATGACTTCGGCACCGGCTTCTCTTCCCTCAACGCCCTGTTTCACTTCCCGGTGGATTACATCAAGGTGGACGACAGCTTCACCCATCGCATGTTGAACTCCCCCAAGGATCTGGCGCTTATCCGCGCCATGCGGGACATCTGCCAGGACCTCGACTTCACCCTGGTGGTCGAGGGGATCGAAAATCAGCAGCAGTTGCAAAAGCTCATCGAGCTTGGCTGCGCCCTCGGGCAGGGGCGCCACATCTCGCCCCCGCTGCCGGGAGCCGATATTCCCCCTCTGCTGGGTCAGGCTTCTCGAGAGACCAAGCCTTCCGACCTCAATCCTTCTTGAACAGGGCCCGCAGGTTGGCGACACCAACCTGCCCCTTCTGCTGGCGCTCCTCGGCCGTCACCTTCTTCTGGTTTTCCCACTCCAGGTCATCCTGGGGCAGCTCCAGCAGGAAGCGGCTCGGCTCCGGCCGCACCGACTCGCCAAACTGGCGGCGCTCCTTGCAGAGAGTAAAGGTCAGTTCGGTCTGGGCCCGAGTGATCCCCACGTAGGCGAGGCGTCGCTCCTCCTCCACGTTGTCCTCGTCGATGCTGGTCTGGTGGGGCAGCAGCCCCTCCTCCATGCCCACCATGTAGACATAGGGAAACTCCAGTCCCTTGGAGGCGTGCAATGTCATCAGCTGCACCTGATCCGCCTCATCCTCCCCTTCGTTACGCTCCATCATGTCCCGCAGGGTGAGCCGGGTAACCACCTGAGCCAGCGTCATCGACTCCTCCAGCTCATCCCCTTCCAGCATCTCGCTGATCCAGCGATAAAGGGTGGAGACGTTTTGCATCCGCATCTCCGCCGCCTTCGGACTGGGGGAGGTCTCATAGAGCCACTCCTCGTAATGGATCTCCTTGATCATGTCCCGTACCGCCGCCACCGGATTGCCGCGCAGCGCCTGATCGCCAAGCCTCACCAGCCAGTTGGTGAAGGCCTGCAGGGCGGATAGACCGCGTCCGGAGAGGTGTTGCTCCAGCCCCAGCTCGA
This sequence comes from Aeromonas sp. TW 6, assembly GCF_013168745.1. NCBI lineage: Bacteria > Pseudomonadati > Pseudomonadota > Gammaproteobacteria > Aeromonadales > Aeromonadaceae > Aeromonas > Aeromonas sp. TW 6. The sequence continues at coordinate 37,985 of NZ_JABERS010000037.1, forward strand.
AACTGGCGGCAAACAGGCTCTTGCCACGCTGGTTGGCGTACTGGCCCAGTTTTTCGAGGGTGGTGGGGCCTATCTCGCGGCGCGGCAAGTTGACCACCCGCAGGAAGGCGGTGTCCTCATCCGGGTTCACCAGCAGCTTGAGATAGGCCATGATGTCCTTGATCTCGGTGCGGGAGAAAAACGAGGTGCCACCCGAGATACGGTAGGGAATGCGGTTGGTCATCAGCGCCTTCTCGAAGATGCGCGACTGATGGTTGCCCCGATAGAGGATCGCGTAGTCTTTGAACCGGGTGCGGTTCATGAACTTGTGGCCCATCAGCTCGGCGGCGATACGCTCCGCCTCGTGCTCCTCATTCTTGGCAAACAGCACCTTGAGCTTCACCCCCTCGTCCAGCTCGGAAAAGAGCGCCTTGTCGTAGACGTGGGGGTTGTTGGCGATCAGGATGTTGGCACACTTGAGGATGCGCCGCTTGGAGCGGTAGTTTTGCTCCAGCTTGATGAGCTTGAGGCTGGGAAAATCCTCGTTCAGCAGCACCAGGTTCTGCGGCTTGGCACCACGCCAGGAGTAGATGGACTGGTCATCGTCTCCCACCACGGTAAAACGGGCCCGCTCGCCGACAATCTGCTTCACCAGCTCGTACTGGCTGGTGTTGGTGTCCTGATATTCGTCGACCAGCAGATAACGGATCTTGTTCTGCCAGCGGGTGCGTACCTCCTCGTTGCTCTTGAGCAACAGGGTCGGCATCACGATGAGATCGTCAAAATCCAGCGCGTTGTAGGCCACCATCTGGCGGTGATAGCGCTCATAGAGCTGGGCCAGCAACACTTCTTCCGGGCCTCGGGCGATGCGCATGGCGCGAGCCGGCAGGATGAGGTCGTTCTTCCAGTTGGAGATCTGGCTGATAAGGGCCGAGAGCTTGTCCTTGTCGTTGTCGAGCTCCGCCTCGGTCAGCTCTTTCAGCAGCGCCAGCTGGTCGGTATCGTCGAACAGGGAGAAGTTGGCCTTGAGGTTCAGGCTCTTGTGCTCTCGGCGGATGATCTCGAGCCCCAGAGTGTGGAAAGTGGAGACCATCAGCCCCCGCGCCTCCTTGCGACCCAGGGTCTGGCCGACCCGCTCCTTCATCTCCCGCGCGGCCTTGTTGGTGAAAGTGACGGCGGCGATGTTGCGCGCGCTGTAGCCGCACTGCTGTACCAGATAGGCAATCTTGTTGGTGATGACGCGGGTCTTGCCCGATCCGGCACCCGCCAGCACCAGGCAAGGGCCGGAGACAAACTTGACCGCTTCGTTCTGATTGGGGTTGAGCTTCATGGGCCGGATCTCTTGGCTTATGATGAGGGGCGGCATTGTAACAGAGATCCCGCAGGCAGCCGAAACCGCAGGCAATATCCCGCCACTGCGCCTTGTGTTTGGCCGCCATTTTCCGGATCATGGCCGACTTTTCCAGATGATATGAGGGGAGCATGAACCAGCAACAGCACGCTCGGCTGCGCAGCCAGTTTCCAGCCTTGGCGCAGGAGGTGAACGGCCACCCTCTGGTCTATCTGGACAACGCCGCCACCACCCAGAAACCGCAAGCCGTGCTGGATGCGATCAATCACTACTATCGGGCCGACAATGCCAACGTGCACCGCGCCGCCCATGCCCTGAGCGGCCGGGCCACACGCGCCTTCGAAGATGCCCGCAAGACGGTTGCCCGCTTTATCAATGCCCCTCGCAGCCACGAAGTGATATGGACCCGTGGCACCACGGAGGCGATCAATCTGGTGGCCCAGAGCTGGGGTATGAGCGAGCTGAGGGCGGGGGATGAAATCGTGCTCAGCACCCTGGAGCATCACGCCAATATCGTCCCCTGGCAGCTGATCGCCCAACGCACCGGCGCCGTGATCCGGGTCGTCCCTCTCGATGAGCGGGGCGATCTCGACATGGCTGCCTATCTGGCCATGCTGGGACCACGTACCCGACTGGTGAGCGTGGCTCACGTCTCCAATGCCCTTGGCACCGTCAATCCAGTCAAAGAGATGGTGGCAGCGGCCAAGGCGGTCGGGGCCCTGAGCCTCATCGACGGCGCCCAGGCGGTGGCCCATCTCGAGGTGGATGTGCAGGCTATCGGCTGCGACTTCTACGCCTTCTCCGGCCACAAGCTCTATGGCCCGACCGGGATCGGCGTGCTGTGGGGCCGCACTGAGCTATTGGAGCGGATGCCCCCCTGGCAGGCCGGCGGCGAGATGATAGACAGGGTCAGCTTCAGCGGCACCACCTTCAACACCCTGCCCTTCAAATTCGAGGCAGGCACCCCCCATATTGCCGGCGCCATCGGCCTGGCCGCAGCCATCGGCTTTATGATGGAGCAGGACAAGGATTCATTGGCCAGCCATGAAGCGGCGCTGACCGACTATCTGGTTGCCGGACTGCAACAGGTGCCAGGGCTGCGTCTGGTCGGCGAACCCGGTCAGCGCGCCGGCGCCATCTCCTTCCTGCTGGAGGATATCCACCCACAGGACGCCGCCACCCTGCTCGACATGCAGGGCATAGCCCTGCGGGTCGGCCATCACTGCGCCATGCCGCTGATGGAATCGCTCGGTATCGGCGGCACGATGCGCGCCTCGCTGGCCTGCTACAACAATCGGGACGATGTCGACGCCCTGCTGGCCGCCCTGCACAAACTCCGTGACTTCTTCTAAGGCAGACAATCCAATGAACAGCCTCGCAACCTACACCCGGATAGGCGTTGAGCCCGACGCAAATAGCATCCGTCAGCAGTTTGCGGCAGCAAACGGCTGGGAGAACCAGTACCGACTCATCATCCAGCTCGGCAAACTGCTGCCTGCACTGCCCGGCGAATGGCAGCAGGAGGCATTTCGCCTCAAGGGGTGTGAGAGCCAGGCTTGGTTGAAAGGGGAGAAAGGTGAGGATGGTAACTGGCACTTTGCTTGCGATTCCGATGCCCGCATCGTGCGCGGTCTGATTGTCATCGTGCTGGCCGCACTCAACCACCAACCCGCAGCGACGATCCACTCCTTCGACATGGAGGACTATTTCACCGAACTGGGGCTGGAGAAACACTTGAGCCCGTCGCGGGGCAACGGGCTCAGAGCTATCGTGTTGGCAATCCGGGGGCTGGCCGTCTAACCAGCCTTGTCCAGTGGTCGATCAGGCTGCGCCAATCGACCCTGTGTCTTCATTCCCGGCCTCTTTCTCGGCACGGGCTCCCCGCTCTGCAATCTTCTTCAATACCCGGGAAGCCGCGACCAAGCCAAAGGTGGCCGTCACCGGCGTCACGGCACCGAAGCCGGAGGCGCAATCCATCTTCATATTGCCGTCGCTGGCCGCCTTGGCCTGGCAGGTGCCGCCATTGCCATCCGGATAACTCAGCTGCTCGGTTGAGAAGACACACTCCACCCCGAATTTGCGCGCCGGATTCTTGCTGAAGTTGTGCAGTCGGCGCAGGTCGGAGCGCACCTTGGCGGCCAGCGGATCCTGAATGGTCTTGGCCAGGTCGGCCACGGTGATCTGGGTCGGGTCCATCTGCCCGCCGGCACCGCCCGCCACGATCACCGGGATCTTGTTGCGCTTGCAGAAGGCAATCAGCGCCACCTTGGCCTTGACCGAGTCGATGGCATCCACCACATAGTCAAACTCCCGCTTGATATGCTCGCCCAGGTTGTCGGCGGTGACGAAGTCATCCACCTCGATCACCTCGCAATCCGGGTTGATGGCACGGATACGCTCGGCCATCACCTCCGTCTTGAGACGGCCGACGGTGCCCTGCATGGCATGGATCTGGCGATTGGTGTTGGTGATGCAGATATCATCCATGTCGATCAGGGTGATCTGGTTGATGCCGGCCCGAGCCAGCGCCTCGGCCGCCCAGGAGCCGACGCCACCGATCCCGACCACGCAGACTTTCGCCTGGCTGAAAGAGCCAAGGGCACGCTGGCCATAAAGACGGGCAATGCCCCCGAATCGCTGTAGATACTCTGCTTTCATACCACCACCTTGCTTGAGGGCGGCCATTATAGCGGCAACCTCTCTCAGGGGCGATGATCGGATGATAGCGGTGTTGATGAGAGGGAAAAGGAGTGCGGTATCGGAAACGAAAAAAAGCCCAGTCGTTAGACTGGGCTTTTTAAGTAGTGGCGGAGCGGACGGGACTCGAACCCGCGACCCCCGGCGTGACAGGCCGGTATTCTAACCGACTGAACTACCGCTCCGCATTCGGTTAGCTTTCGCTAAATCTTTTGCTGCTTGTTTGTGAGGT
>NZ_JABERS010000038.1:0-41164 GCF_013168745.1 Aeromonas sp. TW 6
GGTGGTAGGATAGGCATCAACTCAGTCCTTTGGGTGTGGCTTGTTTTGTTTAGCGACTAATCAGATCGCACAAACTGGACTGAGTTCCCTTCCTCCGGTGATCTACTATTCGGAACAGCTATTTAGAATCAGCCCGTCATCTATTTGGGGCGCCATGAAAGGGGGCCGTTCATTGCGAAAATGCCCGCAGGATTTCTCCTTCATGAATAAGCATGCCCCGTTGCCGGAATACATCATGACGCCGCCTCATGCCACGCTTCAAATAACGATGACGACAGACCTTTCATAACAATTAATCCGGTCTGGCACCGTGTACCCTGCGTTTCCAACGATGCCATTGATGAGGCCTTCCTGCCGGAAGGCCAGGAATGGCCGTGCTTTTCAATCAGGATAAGGATGCATGATGAAAAAGTCCCTGCTGGCTGGCGCCCTGCTGCTCTGCCCTGCCGCCTTTGCCGCCACCACACACTGGGAATACAGCGGCGAGGCCGGCCCGGCGAAATGGGCCAGCCTGACCCCGGAATATGGCCAGTGTGCCGGCAGCAACCAGTCGCCGGTCAACCTCTCGGGTCTGGTGAAGGCCGATCTGGCCCCCCTGCAGTTCCACTATCAGGCGGGTGGCAAGACGCTGGTCAACAACGGCCACACGGTGCAGGTCAACTATGTCCCCGGCAGCACCCTTGAGCTCGACGGCATGCACTTCGAGCTCAAGCAGTTCCACTTCCACGCCCCCAGCGAAAACCTCATCGAAGGCAGGTCCTACCCCCTGGAGGGTCACCTGGTCCATGCCAATGACAAGGGGGAGCTGGCGGTGGTCGCCGTGGTGTTCGAGCCGGGCCAGGCCAATGGGGCCCTGAGCCAGGCCTGGCAGGTGTTGCCAGCCAAGGCGGGGGAGATCCATGCCTTCAAGGAACCCATCTCGGCAGAGCAACTGCTGCCCGCCCAGCACGACTACTACCGCTTCAGCGGGTCCCTGACCACCCCACCCTGCTCGGAAGGAGTGCGCTGGCTGGTGATGAAGGAGCCGGTCCAAGCCAGCCAGGCCCAGATCGATGCCTTCAAGGCGGTGATGCACCACCCCAACAACCGCCCCGTCCAACCTCTCAACGGGCGACTGGTGCTGGAATAAGGGGGTTATCTCACCGATTCGCGCAATAAAAAGAGGGCCTGCTGGCCCTCTTTTGCATCTTTCGCAAAGGTGTTTACAGGCTGGCGGCAATCTTTGCCCCCAGGGCAGTGCTGTTCAGCACCCGCTGCACATTAACTGCCAGGGAGTTGCCACCGGTCAGCTCGCACACTCGGACAACCGATCACAGGCTGGCAGCGATGCGCGCCCCCAGCGCGGCGTTGTTCAGCACCAGCTGGATATTCGCCGCTAGGGAGTTGCCACCGGTCAGCTCGCACACCCGAGCCAGCAGGAAGGGGGTGGACGCCTTGCCCTTCACCCCCTGCTCGTCCGCCTCTCGCAGTGCCTGGGCAATGGCGGCGTCGATGTCGGCCTTGGGCATGGCAAACTGGGTCGGGATCGGGTTGGCCACCACGGCGCCCCCCGCCAGCCCCAGCTCCCACTTCAGACGCAGCGCCTGCGCGATCGCCGCCGGGCTCTCCAGGCGGTAATCCACCTTGAAGCCGCTCTCCCGGGTGTAGAAGGCGGGCAGCTCCTCGGTCTGGTAGCCGATCACCGGCACCCCCTGGGTCTCCAGGTACTCCAGAGTCAGACCGATGTCGAGGATCGACTTGGCACCGGCGCAGACCACGGCCACCGGGGTCTGGGCAAATTCCTGCAGGTCAGCGGAGATGTCGAAGGTCTCCTGGGCACCGCGGTGCACGCCGCCGATGCCGCCGGTGGCGAACACCCGGATCCCGGCCATGGCGGCGATGATCATGGTGGAGGCTACCGTGGTCGCCCCCAACCCCTTGTTGGCCAGCACGAAGGGAATGTCGCGGCGGCTGCACTTGGTGGCGGCATGACCGGCCCGGCCCAGCGCCTCCAGCGCCCCCGCATCCAGACCCACCTTGAGGCGGCCATCGATGATGGCGATGGTGGCCGGCACGGCGCCGTTGTCACGCACCACCTGCTCGACCTGGCGCGCCGTCTCCACGTTCTGCGGATAGGGCATGCCGTGGGAGATGATGGTGGACTCCAGGGCCACCACCGGCTTGCCGGCGGCCAGCGCGGCGGCAACTTCAGGTTGGATATCGAGGTAAGCGTTCAACATGGGTACTCCTCCAGCATGCGTTCAACGGCGGCCTTGGATAGGCCGGAAAAGACGGTATCGGAACAATTGACGGTGAGGGCGGCGCAACCGAGGGCGAACCGGGTTGTCTCCATGATGCCCTGCTCCTGCAACCAGGCGTGGGCCAGCCCTGCCATGAAGGCATCGCCGCCGCCGGTCACGTTGACGACCGGGCTGCCGAGCACGGGCAGATGGCCCTGGCAGGCCCCGTCGCTATAGAAGATCCCCTGATCGCCGAGGCTCAGGAAGAGCCGCTGCACCCCGGCGCGATGGAACCAGGCCGCCGCCATGGGCCAGGTGTCGGGCCCCCCGATGGTGAAGCCGCACAGCTGCTCCGCCTCGGTGCGATTGGGTTTGAGGGTGTGGATGCGGTGCAGCCAGGGGCGGATCTTCTCCACCTTGGCCACCGACACGGTGTCCACGAAGATGATGTGCTCCCCCTGGCGCTCGAACAGCCAGTCAAGGGTGTGGGTGGCGAGGTTGGTGTCGAGCACCCAGAGCCGGGCCGCTCCGAGAAAACCGCTCAGGGGGGTGAGCCGGGCCGGGGTGAGCTGCTCGATGATCCCCATGTCGTTGACGGCGCAGCTCATCTCGCCGCTGCCATCGTGCAGGCTGAGGTAGCAGGAGGTCGACTGACCCTCCAGTACCAGCACCTGGCGCACATCGACCCCGGCGCGCTGGCTCACCTCCAGAAGATGATGGCCGTACTGATCGTTGCCCACCGCGGTCAGTAGCCGGGTGTCGGTGCCAAGGCGCGCCAGGTTCTCGGCGATGTTGCGCCCTACCCCGCCGGCGGAGGTGCGTACCCGGCCCGGGTTGGAGTCGCCGATGCGCAGGTTGTCGTGGCTGCAGCCACAGATATCCATGTTGGCGCCGCCGATCACCACGGCGTAAGGGCCTTCGCGCAGCACGTAGCCGCGCCCCTGCACATAGCCCTGGCGCATCAGGCTGGAGATGTGGCTCGCCAGCGCGGAGCGGCTGATGCCGAGCCTGTCCGCCAGCTCCTGCTGGGCAATCATGGGATCCTGGCGCAGCAGGGCGAGGATCTCTTGCTCACGTTCCGTCATAGACAAACATCCAGTTGCAAACGTTTGTCCATTATTTCCGAAAAACGTTTTCCCGCCATCCTCTCGTACAAGAAATGTCGGGTCGCGCACAAAAAATCACCGGGCAGTGCCCGGCGATCACAACATGGTTTCAGATGGGCCACTCACCCCAGCTGTACCCAGACCTCGCTCCCCTCCAGCCGCACCGGCCAGCAGGCGACGCTCAGGGCAGGATCGTCCAGACAGCGACCGTCCATCAGGGCGTAGCGCTGCTTGTACAGCGGCGAGGCGACCACGGGTTCGCCCCCGGCATCCCCCACCAGGCCACGCCCCAGCACCGCGACGCCGGCCAGGGGGTCCACCCCGTCCAGGGCATAGACATGCTCCCCGAGGCGAAACAGCGCCAGCACTCGCCCCTCCAGCCAGGCGCTGCGCCCGGCCTGCTCCGGCAGCGCCGCCAGCTCGCACACCCGGTGCCACTGCCCGCAGAACTGTGCATCGTCCTTGTCATCCTCCATACCACCTCCTTGATACTGATGGCGGGTGTGCAACCCGTTGCCCCCGCTCATACCACTTCCTTGATAGCGATATCCGGCACCCATTGCCCCCGCTCCTCACGGCGCGGCGGCGTCTCGTCCTCGGGCCGGTTGACGAAGGCCTCGAACAACTTGAGCTTGTCCGGATCCGCCAATGTGCTCTTCCACTCGCACTGCCAGGTGCCGACTATCCCCTCCATCATGGCCTCCAGCTCGGCACCGATGCCGAGCCTGTCCTCGATGATCACCGACTTTAGGTAGTCGAGCCCCCCTTCCATGTTCTCCATCCAGACCGAGGTGCGTTGCAGCCGGTCCCCGGTGCGCACGTAGAACATCAGCAGCCGGTCGATGTAGCGGATCAGGGTCTGCTCGTCGAGATCCGTGGCAAAGAGGTCGGCGTGGCGCGGCCGCATGCCGCCGTTGCCACACACATAGAGGTTCCAGCCCCGCTCGGTGGCGATGACGCCGATGTCCTTGCTCTGGGCCTCGGCGCACTCCCGGGTGCAGCCGGAGACCGCAAACTTCAGCTTGTGTGGTGCCCGCAGCCCCTTGTAGCGGTGCTCCAGGGTCTGGGTCAGGGTCATGGAGTCCTGCACCCCGTAGCGACACCAGGTGGAGCCCACACAGGACTTCACGGTGCGCACCGACTTGCCGTAGGCCTGACCGGTCTCGAAGCCCGCCGCCACCAGCTCGCCCCAGATGGCGGGCAGCTGGTCGACCCGGGCGCCGAAGAGATCGATGCGCTGGCCGCCGGTGATCTTGGTGTAGAGGCCGTACTTGCGCGCCACCTCGCCGATGGTGATGAGCCCCTCCGGGGTGATCTCCCCCCCCGGGATGCGCGGCACCACCGAATAGGTGCCGTCCTTTTGCAGGTTCGCAAGGAAGGCGTCGTTGGTATCCTGCAACGCGCGGTGGGGCTTCTCCAGCACGTGCTCGTTCCAGAGGGACGCCAGGATGGAGGCCACCGTCGGCTTGCAGATGTCGCACCCCAGCCCCTGGCCGTGCTTGTCCCGCAGCGCCTCGAAGCTCTTCAGCTCGCCCACCCGGGCCAGGTGATAGAGCTCTTGACGGCCGTAGGCGAAGTGCTCGCACAACCCCTTGTCCGCCTCGACGCCAAGGTCCGCCAGGGTCTGATCCACCACCTGCTTGAGCAGGTTGCTGCAACCGCCGCAGCCGGTGCCGGCCTTGGTGCAGCTCTTCACCGCCGAGAGCTCGTGATTGCCCGCCCGAACGGCGGCCACCACGTCCCCTTTGCTCACGTTGTGGCAGGAGCAGAGGATGGCGCTGTCCGGCAGCACCAGGGGTGCCGGAGCGGTCCCTGCCTCCCCCACCAGCAGGGAGAGCGGCGGCTGGGGCAGCGCCACCCCGTTCTGGTAGTACTGCAGCAGCCGCTCGTAATCGGCCCCGTCCCCCACCAGGATGGCGCCGAGCAGGCGGTTGCCCTCGCCGTCGGTCACCAGCTTCTTGTAGATGCCGTTGACCCTGTCCAGCAGCAGCAACTCCTGGGCGCCGGCGGTGCTGGCGTGGGCATCGCCGATGGAGCCCACGTCCACCCCCATCAGCTTGAGCTTGGTGGACATGTCGGCCCCGATAAAGCGGGTCTCGCCGCCGCACAGACTGGCCACGGCGGCCCGGGCCATCTGGTAGCCGGGAGCCACCAGGCCGAAGATGCGCCCCTGCCAGAGCGCGCACTCGCCGATGGCGAGGATGGCGGGATCCGAACTGTGGCAGCCGTCGTCGATGCAGATGCCGCCGCGCTCCCCGACGTTCAGCCCGGATTGGCGGGCCAGGGCGTCGGCGGGGCGGATGCCGGCGGAGAACAGCAGCACGTCGGTCTCGAGATGAGTGCCGTCCTTGAAGCGCAGCCGGTGGCGGGCCTGCTCCCCCTGCTCGATGCACTCGGTGGCCTTCTCCACCAGCACCTCGACCCCGAGCGCCTGGATCTTGTCCCGCAGCACGGCGCCGCCGCTCTCATCGAGCTGCACCGGCATCAGCCGGGGGGCGAACTCCACCACCTGGGTCTTGAGACCGAGCAGGCGCAGGGCATTGGCCGCCTCCAGCCCCAGCAGACCGCCGCCGATCACCACACCGCTGCGGGCCTGGGCGCAGGCATCGCGGATGGCGGCAAGATCTCCCAGGGTGCGGTAGACGAAGCAGCCCTCTCGCTGATGGCCGGGGATGGGGGGCACGAAGGGGACAGAGCCGGTCGCCAGCACCAGACGGTCGTAAGGGAACCGCTCGCCGTTGGCCAGCGTCAGGGTGCGGGCCGCCCGGTCGAGCACCTCCACCTCGGCCCCCAGTCGCAGCGTTATGCCGCTCTCTTCATACCAGGCGGGATCCGCCATGCGCAGGGCCTGGGGCGCCTTGCCGCCGAATACCTCGGAGAGGTGCACCCTGTCGTAGGCGGGGTCCGGCTCGGCGCCAAATACCGTCACCTCGAACCGGCTCAGGCCACCGGCCGCCACCAGCTGTTCGACGAAGTGATGACCCACCATGCCGTTACCCACCACCAGCAGCCGTTGCTTGTCGGCCGTGTCGGCGGAACCACTGTTCTGGCGACCGAGCAGGTCCATGCCGTCCTCTGCCACCCACTGTTGCTCTTTGTCTGTCATGTCTCTCTTCCTTGAATCCGGCGGGCTCAGGCGCGCAGCTTGCTGCGCACCTGCCCGGCTGCCTTGAGGGGGGTCACCTTGCGTTGCTTCTCGTAGAGGAAGCGCAGCACCTGCTGGCGCAGCTTGTGGTAGTGGGGATCGTCCGCCAGGGCGACCCTGTCTCTGGGCCTTGGCAGGTCGACGGTCAGGATCTCACCGACCGTGGCGCTGGGGCCATTGGTCATCATGACGATGCGATCGGAGAGCAGCACCGCCTCGTCCACGTCGTGGGTGATCATGATGACGGTGTTGCCAAGCTCCGCCTGGATCGCCATCAGGGCATCCTGCAGATGGGCCCGGGTCAGGGCATCGAGGGCGCCGAACGGCTCGTCCATCAGCAGCACCTTGGGGGAGAGCGAGAGGGCGCGGGCGATGCCGACCCGCTGCTTCATCCCCCCCGACAGCTCGTGGGGCATCTTCTGGCTGGCGTGATCCATCTGCACCAGGGAGAGGTAGTAGTCCACCCGCTCCGCCACCGCCCGCTTGTCAGACTCCACCTGGGCCACCGCCAGCGCCACGTTCTGCTGGACGCTGAGCCAGGGCAGCAGGGCGTGGTTCTGGAACACCATGGCCCGCTCGGGCCCCGGGCCCGCCACCTCGCGACCATCGAGAATGATGCCCCCCAGGGTCGGCTCCAGCAGCCCGGCCACCAGGTTGAGGACGGTGCTCTTGCCGCAGCCCGAGTGACCGATGAGGGAGACGAACTCCCCCTTCTCGATGCGCAGGTTGACCCGACTCAAGGCCTCGAAGCTGCCCTGCTCCGTCTCGAACGAGATGCCGACGTCGCTTATCTCCAGATAACTCTTCATTGGCTCTTCTCCTGCCTGAATAGAAATGTGATTAACGCAGCACCTGGCGCTTGTCCCAGGACAACCACTGCTGCAGGGCCAGCATGCCCCTGTCCAGGGCGCAGCCGATGAGGCCTATGGTGATCACCGCCACCATGATGCGGGCCAGAGACGCAGAGCCGCCGCTCTGGAACTCGTCCCACACGAATTTGCCGAGCCCCGGGTTCTGGGCCAGCATCTCCGCCGCGATCAGCACCATCCAGGCCACCCCCAGGGAGAGCCGCAGCCCGGTGAAGATCATGGGCAGGGCCCCGGGCAGCACGATGCGCCGCACGTGGGTCACAAAGGAGAGGCGCAGCACCCGGCTGACGTTGTGCAGATCCCCATCCAGCCCCGCCACCCCCACCGCCGTGTTGATCAGGGTCGGCCAGAGGGAGCAGAGGGTCACCGTCAGGGCCGAGGTGAGGAAGGACTTGGCAAGCCAGGGGGCGGGATTGGCGTAGAGGGCGCTCACCACCAGGGTGATGAGGGGCAGCCAGGCCAGCGGCGACACCGGCTTGAGCAGCTGGATCACCGGGTTGGCTGCACGATAGAGCCCCTGATTCATGCCGAGCAGCACCCCGCACGGAATGGCGATCAGGGTCGCCAGCGCGAAGCCGCACAGCACGGTGAGCAGGCTGGTGGCTATCTGATCGAAGAAGGTGGGGCGCCCTGTGTAGGGGCGCAGCTTCACCTCGGCCGCCGGATCCTCCGCCAGCCTTGCCGCATTGCGCACCTGCTGGCGTTCGAGGAAGGCCGCCGCCTTCTCCCGCTCCTGCAGATGCTCCTGCCCGAGGGACCAGAGCTGGCTGGCGGTGGCGAGCGGCCCCGGCAGGGTGCCCAGACTGGTCTGCACCTGGCTCGCCCCCCACTGCCAGAGGCCGAGGAAGAGCAGCACGCCGAGCAGGGGCTGCACCATGATTTTCCAGTTGATGGCTTTTAAATGGATGAGGGGCCATGTGTGTCGTTTCATCGGGATCTCCTTGCTCATTGCACCCGCTCATCGCCCTTGAGGCCGATGGCGAACTGTTGCAGGTAGGCGTTGGGGTGGCGGCCGTCGTAGATGAGGCCGTCGATGAAGCCATCCTGGGGGCCGCGATAGCCCTGCTCGCTGGCAAAGTCCGGGAAGTCACTGGCCTTGAGCTTGCCCTCGGCGATGAGGGCCTCGGCGGCCTGGCGATAGACATCCGGTTGATAGACGGCCTTGGCCACCTGCTCGAACCAGGCGTCCGGTCTGGCTTCGGGGATCTGGCCCCAGCGCCGCATCTGGGTCAGGTACCAGATGGCGTCGGAGTAGTAGGGATAGGTGGCGTGGTGGCGGAAGAAGACGTTGAAATCCGGCACCTGACGCTTGTCTCCCCTGGCGTACTCGAAGGTGCCCGTCATGGAGTTCGCGATCACCTGCTCGTCCGCCCCCACGTACTCGGGTTTGGCCAGCAGCTTGGCCGCCGCGCGCCGGTTGCCGTTGTCGTCTGCATCCAGCCACCAGGCCGCCCGCAGCAGCGCCTTCACCAGCCGCACATGGGTGTTGGGGTGACGCTCGGCCCACTGCCGGGTGACGCCGAACACCTTCTCCGGGTTGTTGCGCCAGATCTCGTTATCCGTGATGACGGGCACCCCTATGCCCCTGGCGACCGCCTGCTGGTTCCAGGGCTCCCCCACGCTGTAGCCGGCGATAGTGCCCGCCTCCAGGGTGGCGGGCATCTGGGGCGACGGTGTCACCGACAGCAGCACGTCCGCCTGACGCTGGCCCGAGTTGTCGCCGAGTGTGGGCGCATAGAAGCCGGGGTGCAGGCCGCCTGCGGCCAGCCAGTACCTGAGCTCGTAGTTGTGGGGGGAGACGGGGAAGACCATCCCCATGTTGAAGGGCTTGCCCCCCTGGCGATACTCCGCCACCACGGGCTTGAGGGCGGCGGCGCTCACCGGGGGCGGCACCTGGCCCGCCTGCGGCCTGGGCAACTGGGGCGCCATGGCGGCCCAGACGCTGTTGGCCACCGTGATGGCGTTGCCGTTGAGATCCATGGCAAACGCCGTCACCAGCTCGGCCTGGGTGCCGATGCCGATGTGGGCCGCCAGGGGCTGGCCCGCCAGCATCTGGGCGCCGTCCAGCTCGCCGTCGATCACCCGATCCAGCAGGATCTTCCAGTTCGCCTGGGCCTCCAGGGTGACGTAGAGTCCCTCGTCCTCGAAATAGCCCCGCTCGTAGGCCACCGCTAGCGGCGCCATGTCGGTCAGCTTGATGAAGCCGAGCCTGAGCTCCTCCTGCTCCGGGGCTCCCAGTGCCAGCACCGGCAGCGACAACGCCGCCAGCAGCAGTCCCGCACATCCTTGTCGTCCGTTCATTGCATCTCCTCCCTCGGTTCCGGGTCAGGGCCATGGCGCCAGGCTGCCTGGAATCGCAGTGCCACCTCGTTGCAGCGCTGCGACCCAAGGTGCGTCGCGACCAAAAAAAAGCCCCGCCGATCCGGGATCGGCGGGGCTTCTTTGCCCTGTTGCGGGTGAGTGACCTGACCGGCCCCTCACTGCGCATCATTACTTCATTGCTATCGTGTTTTTGTTATTCACTTTCCGTGCCAGCTCGTCCAGGGTGCATCAGGCGGCCCTTTGCGGCCTGTGGAGCCCTGATCCTCCCTCAAATTTGCCTCAATTAGGCGCAGTTGCACCAAAACGGTTGGCCACGGGAGCGCTCAGGCGGGCAAAGCCTGCAGCAGTTGCCGCGCCAGCTCACCCAGGCTCAGGTGACGGCTCATGGCGGTGCTGCGCATCAGGCGATAGGCCTCGTCCTCGTCCAGCCCCTGATGGCGCATCAGGCGTCCCTTGGCCTGCTCGATGAGCCGCCTATCCTCCAGCTTCTGGCGCAGCTCGCTCTCGGTCTGCATCAGGGCCTGCACCATGGCGAGCTGACTGCGGGCCAGACGCAGCCACTGCTCCACCGGCTCACGCTCGCCGCAAGGGTGGGGCACCAGCAACACCCCCTGCTGCAACAGGGCGAGCTGGGTATCGCCCCCCAGCCGCTCGCAGAACAAGAGCCGCGGCATGTCGGGCCAAAGGGAGAGGCCAAGGCGTACCTCGGCGCTGAACTGGCGGCAACTGACGAGCAGGGCATCCCCCCTCTGCGTCGGCGTCAGCAACTGGCGGGTATCGAGGATCCCGGGCTGATGGCCGTAGTGACTGACCAGCAGGGCCAGGCGGTTCGCCTGGCCCGGGTCATCGGCGTGGATCAACAGCCGGGAAGCGGGGCCGTCCTGGCCCCGGGTGGAAAAAGTAGTCATGGCGCTCCTTGTCGGCGACGATCGCGTTCTGTCTGGCGAAAATGCCGCAACATGAAGGCCAACTCTTTGAATCTACCTCCTTTTTATCTATCAGGAGGTAGTGGGGGTAGAGGGACAATCGCCCCTCAGGCGACCCGTTCCAGGGCCTCCGTCAGCAGCCCCTGCAGCTCGGCGCGCAGCCGCACCACCTCCCCCATGATGATCAGCACCGGGCTCTGGCCCAGCAGGGCACGGGCGGCCTGCTCCAGGCCATCGAGCGTGGCCTCGTGCACCTGCTGGCGGGGGCTGCAGCCAGCCACCACCAGGGCCACCGGCAGCGCGCCCGGGGCCCCCGCCCTCAACATCCCTTCCCGAATGCGGGCCGCCCGCTCCAGCCCCATGTAGAACACCAGGGTGTGGCCCGCCCGGGTCAGCCCCTGCCAGCCCTGATAGTCGCGCTCGTCCATCAGGTGCCCCGTCACCAGGGTCAGGGAGCGGGCCAGCCCCCTGTGGGTCAGGGGAATGAAGCTGCTGGCGGCGCAGCCCAGGGCCGCCGTGATCCCCGGCACCAGCTCGGCCTCGATGCCGTGCCGGGCCAGGTGCAGCGCCTCCTCGCCACCGCGCCCGAACACCAGGGGATCCCCTCCCTTGAGGCGCACCACCCGCTTGCCCGTGCGGGCCAGGGCCAGCAGCAGGGCGTTGATCTCCTCCTGGGTCGGGCTCGGCTCACCGCAGCGCTTGCCCACGTCGAAGCGGGCCGCCCCGTGGGGAATGCGGGCCAGGATCTCGCTCCCCACCAGGCGGTCATAGACCACGACCTCTGCCGCCTCCAGACGGTGCAGGGCGCGCAGGGTCAACAATTCGAGGGGCCCGGGGCCCGCTCCCACCAGACTGATTTGGCTCATCTCAGGCTCCTTGTGTCCTGGCACCGCACTAAGCGGATGCCAGGAAAACATGTTTGATCAACAGCTTGTCGATTTCGGGCAGACAGGTGCCGCAGTTGCTGCCACAGCCGAGCAGGGCCTGCAGCCCCGCCAACTCGCTCACCCCCTGCCGGGTGATGGCATCGACGATGCGCTGCTCCGAGACCCGCAGGCAGGAGCAGACCAGCCGGCTCTCCCCGGCCAGGGCCTGGCTCAGGGTCTGGCTCAGGGCCCCCGCCTGGAGCGGCGTGCCGAGCAGACTGGCCAGCAGGTCGACCTTGATGTCCGGGCGCCGCGCCCCCACCAGCAGGATCCCCTCGATACGATCTCCGGCCAGAGCCACGGCCAGCCACCCCTCCTTCATGGGCAGCCTGAGCCAGTGCCCCTCGGCCCCAAGCCGTTGCCACAGGCTCTCTGTGCTCTCTGACCAGGAGGCCAGCAGGGTGCAGTTCCCCTCGGGCAGGGGACGCCTGGCCCACCAGTCCACCGGCTCGCGCCACTCACCACGGCCACACCAGAGCCCTTGCCAGCGGGTGAGCTGCGCCCTGGCCTGCACCCGCCCCTGTTTGAACATGGGCTGGCCCGAGAGGGGATCCACCACGGGGGCGATGAGGCGGTTGACCGTTCCCTGGCTGCACTGGCTGTCGGTCCAGTGCATGGGCAGGAAGGCCTCCCCCTCCCTGAGCCCCTCATCCAGCCCCACCAGCAGCAGCGCCTCCCCAAGCCCGTTGCAAAGGCGCACCAGATCCCCCTCCTTCACGCCAAGCGCCAGCAGGCTGGCGGCCCCCATTCGCACCCTGGGCCAGGGCTCGGCCTCCTGCAACCGGGGCACGTGGCCGGTGCGGGTCATGGTGTGCCACTGATCCCGCAGGCGGCCACTGTTGAGGAGCAGGGAGACAGCCCCTGCAAGCGGGGGCGTTTCTGGCTGCTCGGGGAAGCGCTGGGCCAGGGGCAGCAGGCGGGCCCGGCCATCCGGGGTGGCAAAGCGCCCATCCTCGAACAGGCGATCCCGCCCACGGGGCCAGTCGGCGTTGACAGGCCAGCGCAGGGGAGAAAGGGCCTCGAATTCGGCACGGGTGAGACCCGCCAGCCCGGAGATGTCGAACTGGCGGGATCCGTCGTTCTCAAAGCCGGAGAGGGCGGCATGCTCGCAGAAGATCTCGTGCTCGTGCTCATAGGCGAACCCCTCGCCAAAGCCGAGCCGACGGGCGAACCGGGTCAGGGCCCACCAGTCGGGCCTGGCCTCCCCCGGCAGGGGCAGGAAGGCGCGCTGGCGGCTGATGGTGCGCTCGGAGTTGGTGACGGTGCCGCTCTTCTCCCCCCAGGCGGCGGCGGGCAGCAGCAGGTGGGCGAGGCGCGCCGTGTCGGTGTTGGCCGTCACCTCGGAGACCACCAGCAGCTCGCAGCGACTCAGGGCTTCGCGCACCCGGTTGCCGTCCGGCAGGGAGACCGCCGGATTGGTGCCGAGCACCCAGAGCGCGCGGATCTCCCCCCGGTGCACCGCCTCGAACAGCTCGACCGCCTTGTGCCCCGGCCCGCGCACTATGGTCGGGCTCTGCCAGAAACGCTGCACCCGGTCGCACTCGGCCTCGCCAAAGCCCATGTGGACGGCGAGCTGGGTCGCGAGCCCTCCCACCTCGCGCCCTCCCATGGCGTTGGGTTGCCCCGTCATGGAGAAGGGAGCCGCCCCCGGCTTGCCGATGCGACCGCACATCAGGTGGGCGTTGATGATGGCGTTGGCCTTGTCCACCCCCTGGTTGGACTGGTTGATCCCCTGGCAGAACAGGGTGACGGTCTTGGGGGTACGGGCAAAGAGCTGGTAGAAACCGAGCAGATCGCTGCGGGAGAGGCCGCAGCTACGGGCCACCTCGTCCAACTGCCAGGCCGGATCGTCCAGCGCCCCCGCCAACGCCTCGAAGCCGCTCACGTGCTGCGCCACATAGGCCTTGTCCCAGCCATCGACATCGAGCAGGTAGCGGCACAGGCCGTTCCAGAGCGTCACGTCGCTGCCGGGTTTGAGTGCCAGATGCAGATCCCCCTGCTCCGCCGTCATGGTGCGGCGGGGATCCAGCACCACCAGCTTGAGCTCGGGGCGCCGCGCCCTGGCCTGCTGCAGGCGGCGAAACAGCACGGGATGGGTCCAGGCGGTGTTGGCACCGGTGAGCACCACCAGATCCGCGAGCTCGAGATCCTCGTAACAGGCGGGCACCAGATCCTCCCCGAAGGCGCGCTGGTGGGCCACCACCGCCGACGACATGCAGAGCCGGGAGTTGGTGTCCACGTTGGCGCTGCCCAGATACCCCTTCATCAGCTTGTTGGCGACGTAGTAATCCTCGGTGGTGAGCTGGCCGGACAGATAGATGCCGATGGCACCCGGCCCGGACTCGGCCAGGATGGCGGCAAAACGCGCAGCCAGGGTGTCCAGGGCCTCCTCCCAGCCGATGCGCTGCCCCATCCAGCGCGGATAGAGCAGGCGATCGGGAAAGGCCAGGCTCTCCAGCAGGCTGGCCCCCTTGACGCACAGGGCACCGCCGTTGGCCGGATGCTGCTCATCCCCCTGCAACTGCCAGTTGTCTCCCTCCCGGCTCAGCCGGATGCCGCACCCCACTCCGCAATAGGCACAGGTGGTCTTCATTCCCTTGCTCCTTGTCATGTGTCTGACGAGGGGCCCATAAAAAAAGCGTCCGCCCCCCTGCGGGGACGGACGCCTTTGTCCGGATGCCTCATCGTCTTGTATGGGGAAGTGACTGCAAACCCCGCGCCAGGATGCAAGGGGCGCCGCCATTGCGCATCAGGGTGTCGGGCTGCGCCGCCACGGTGCAGCCGCCCCCTTGTTGGGCCCGCCTTGCGGGAATCCGCCCCGCACGCTGGGCAAGGGGCCCACCGGGGGTATAATGCGCCGCCACACAGGAGAGAGAGATGAAAGTGTCAGATGAAGGCGCCACCGGGCAGCACCGGGCAGATGCCCGGGAGAGAGGGGACTATTGCGCCATCGGGCTGGTCAATCCCAAATCCCCGGAGAACGTGGGTGCCGTGATGCGGGCCGCCGGCTGCTACGGGGCGGACGAAGTCTACTACACGGGGCAGCGCTTCGAGCTGGCGAGGCGTTTTGTCACCGACACCAAGCAGATGGTGGAGAAGATCCCCCTGCTCGGGGTCGAGGAGCTGCTGGACTTCGTGCCCGAGGGCTGCACCCCTGTGCTGGTGGATTTGATCGAGGGGGCCACGCCCCTGCCGGATTACGTGCACCCCGAGAGAGCCTTCTACATCTTCGGCCCGGAGGATGGCACCCTGGAACCCGCCCGCTTCGCGGCGGTGAAGGAGGTCATCTATGTGCCGACTCAGGGTTGCATGAACCTGGCCGCCTCGGTCAACGTCATCCTCTATGACCGGTTAGCCAAGACGCTCAGAGCCAAAAACTGAGGGCGGGGCAAGACGTTATCTATTACGACCGGCTGGCCAAGACGCTCAGAGCCAAAGACTAAGGGCGGGGCAAGAGGGGCCCGATGACGGCATCAGGCCCGACAGCTAGGGCTGTGGCTTGTTCGCCCGCACCACCTGCTCCCTGAGAAAGTCCTGGTAGTAGTCGTAGAGCTTGTTCTGCCGATAGATCTCCGCCAGCTTGCCCTGCCTTATCAGGGTACGCATGCCGGGATCCCAGAGCCCGTGCAACTCCCTGCCCTTCGGGGTATCGGCGAAGATGGGGTAGGTCGGGATCCAGCGCAGGAATACCTGTACCAGCTCGGGGGGAAGGGAGCCTTCGGGGTAGAGGGCGCCGTCGGTCAGGTAGTAGCGGTAACGCCCCTTGATCAGCAATTGCAGCGCCATCTCGTGGCTGTCTATCTCGAACCAGCGCATCGGCTCCGGGATGAACTTGTCAAAGGCCCACCCCCTCAGCCAGAGCACCTCCTGCTCCTTGAGGCTGTGCTCCCCTGCCCAGTGCGGCAGCCAGCGCTTTTGCATCACCACGCTCACGTAGTCCGCCGAGTCGGGGTAGTCGGGCTGATGGACCCCGGGCACTTCTCCCCGATAGACCCCCATCGCCATGTCCCCCTCCTTTTGCGACACCACCGCCAGTGCCCGTTTGTAAGGCACCATGTGAAGCTTCACCTCGTGCCCCAGGGGTTCATAGATGGCTCGAACCACATCCAGATAGACCCCCTTGCCGTCCCGGTGACAGAAGCCGGGCCAGTCGTCGCAATAGACGTGTATGGTGTCTGCCCGCACGAACGAGGTGATCAGCAGGCAACAGAACAGAAAAAGACGAACCATGAATATCCTCAGTGATATGGCACTCGGCAGATGCTCACCGCCGGACGGCCCGTTCAGGCATACAGATAGCATAGAAAAACAGAGTCCCGGCCGACATTTTCCCCATTTTGCGAGCGGGTCGAGGGTTATTGTCGCCCCACAGCGTATCATGGCAAACAAGATTCATTAGTAGCCCAACTTGAGGGGAGATTCTCATGCCAACCATCAAATCCCTGCTCTGCCCCGTCGATTTCTCCGAGATGTCCAGAGCGGTACTCGACTACGCCGTCTTCATGGCCAACACCCACCAGGCCGAGCTCAAACTGGTCCACGTGGTGGATCAGCTGCACGGCTTCGACAGCTACAAGATCCTGCACATGACGGCCATCGAGATCACCCACGAGATGGAACGCCAGGCCAAGAGTCAGCTCAAGGAACTGGTCGCCTGCCTGCCCATTCCGGCCAAGTTCGAGGTCCGTTTTGGCCGCGCCGCCGATGAAATCGTACTCCAGGCGAAGGAAGACAAGGTGGATCTCGTGGTCATGGGCAGCCATGGCCGCTCCGGCATCACCCACCTGCTGGTGGGCAGCGTGGCGGAATCCGTGGTGCGCCACGCTCCCTGCCCTGTGCTGGTGGTCCGCAAATAATCCCCGCCTGATGCGCCAAGGCCAGCATATGCTGGCCTTTTTGCTGTTCATTGCCATGGGATGCTCATCTCAGAACCGGTGCACGAGGGATAACGAGAGGTCGTCGGCAAGGTAGAGCGCCGCCCACCAGTCCTGGTGACGCCCTCGCAGCAGGCTCGCGGGCAGGGTCTCAGCCATGGGCATAGATGACGCTCCCTCCCTTGATGGTGTCGATGATCGCCCTGGACTGCTCCCTTGGCAGGGCCGGGCATCCCCAGCTGCGCCCCAGCTTGTCAAACTTCTGCAGATGCCTGGGGCTGGCGTAGTCCGCCCCGTGCACCACGATGGCGCGCTTGCGGGCATTGCTGTTCTTGCCGGGACTGAGGCCGTCGAGACGCAGGGAGTAACCGTGCTTGCCCTGATAGGTCTCGGCGGTGCGGTAGACCCCCAGGGAACTTTGCCGGGAATTCATCTGATTGGAGAACTGGCGGGCGGCCAGCTCCCCCGAATTGCGGCCGTGGCTGACCCAGGTGTGGTAGAGCAGCTTGTGGCGCTTGACGTCGATGACGAACAGCCGGCGCATGGTCGAGGGCTTGCTGTAGTCGATGATGGTGAGAATGGGTTTTCGCTTGTGGCGCACGCTCTGGTAACCGTCCAGGGCCTTGCGAAACACGCGGCTGTCGAGCTTGCCGGCCAGCCCGAGCTGACGATAGAGATCCTGGTCCCAGCTGGCGTGGCTGGCGCCGCTGAAACAGAGCGCCCCCAGCAGCAGTGGCAAGCTCAGCCAGAGGCTGCCCCACCACGCACTCCTATCCTGTCCCTTCATCCTTGAAGTTGCTCCCCTTGCTGTCGCTGGCCTGATGCCCCGGGTGACACCGCATCCTGCTGGATAGTTATATGCAAGCCATTGATTGCGAGCAATAAAAAAGCACAAAAATGCCGACCTGAGTCGGCATTGTCCTGCTTGCTGAGCGTGCCTGGATCAGGCACGGCTGAGATAATCCGCCTGCCCCACCCACTTGTAGCTGGTGAGTTCGGTCAGCCCCATGGGGCCACGGGCGTGAAGCATCTGGGTCGAGACCGCCACCTCGGCCCCGAGGCCAAACTGGCCGCCGTCGGTGAAGCGGGTGGAGGCGTTGACATAGACCGCCGCCGAACCGGCCCCGTTGACGAAACGCTCGGCATTGGCGAGGGAGTTGGTCAGGATGGCATCGGAGTGGCCGGCGTTGTGCTCGCGCATATGGGCGAGCGCCTCGTTGACGTCCGCCACCACCTTGACCCCCAGGGTCAGCCCCAGCCACTCGGTGTCGAAATCTTCCGGCCCCGCGTCGCACAGGTTGTCGCTGCCAGCCAGCAGCGCCATGGCATTGGGCGCGCCCACCAGGGTCACCTTGCGCTCGTTCATCAGAGCCACCAGTTGCGGCAGCAAGGTGGCCGCCACCTTCTCGTGTACCAGCAGGGTATCGAGGGCGTTGCAGGCGGAGGGGCGCTGCACCTTGGCGTTCTCGATGACCGCCAGGGAACGCGCCAGATCGGCGCTCTCGTCCACGAAGATATGGCTGATACCGAACCCGCCGATGATGACGGGGATGGAGCTGTTCTCCTTGCACATCTTGTGAAGACCCGCGCCGCCGCGGGGGATGATCATATCCACGTAGCGGTCGAGGCGCAGCAACTCGGCCACCAGCGCCCTGTCCGGGTTGTCGATGTACTGCACCGCCGCCTCGGGCAGGCCGGACGCCGCCAGGGCATGCTGGATCACCCGCACCAGCTCCAGGTTGGAGTGGAAGGTCTCGCGACCACCGCGCAGAATGCTGGCGTTGCCGGTCTTGAGGCAGAGGCTGGCGATGTCGATGGTGACGTTGGGGCGCGCCTCGTAGATGACGCCGATGACCCCGATGGGCACCCGGCGACGGGAGAGGCGCAGGCCATTCTCCAGCACCCGGCTGTCGATTTCGGCCCCGACCGGATCGTCCAGGGTGATCACCTTGCGCACATCCGCCACGATGCCGGCAAGGCGCGCCGGGTTGAGCAGCAGGCGATCCAGCATCGCTTCCGTGAGCCCCGCCTCGCGCCCGGCGGCGATGTCTTTCTCGTTGGCCGCCAGGATCTGGGCACTGCGTGCTTCCAGTTCATCGGCGATGGCCGCCAGCGCCCGGTTCTTCTGTGCCGTGCTGACGGTGGCCAGTTGATAGGCGGCTTCACGGGCCGCCTGCCCCATTTTCTCCAGACTCATCACAGTTCCCTTTTGTTCATGCGGTGTCGCCCTGTTCAGAGCAGCACCATGTCATCACGGTGGATGGCCACGGCCCCATAGCCGTAACCCAATACCTGTTCAATCTGATCCGAGTGGACACCGCGCAGCCGATCCAGCTCCAGATGGTCGTAACGGCAAATGCCGCGAGCCAGCTCGCTCCCCTTGGGATCCAGGATACGCACCACGTCGCCACGCACGAAATCTCCCTTCACCGCGACGATGCCCTTGGGCAGCAGGCTGGAGCCCTTCTCCTGCATGGCGGCCACGGCCCCCTGATCCACCTGCACTTCGCCGTGAGGAGGGGGCCCTGCCAGGATCCAGCTCTTGCGCCCTTCCAGGGGGGATGCCAGGGCCGGGAACAGGGTCCCCACCCGCTCCCCGGCGGCGAGTCGGCCGATCACTTCCGGGATCTGGCCGGTGGCGATCACCACGTCCACCCCGGCGCGGCGCGCCACGTCGGCGGCCTGCAACTTGGTGGCCATGCCACCGGTGCCAAGGCCGCTCACGCTGTCACCGGCGAGGGAGCGCAGGGTGTCGTCTATGGTCTGCACCTCTTCGATGAGCTGGGCATCCGGGTTGGTGCGCGGGTCGGCGGTGAAGAGCCCCTTCTGATCCGTGAGCAGGACCAGCAAGTCCGCATCCGCCAGGATGGCCGCACGGGCGGAGAGGTTGTCGTTGTCCCCCACCTTGATCTCGGCGGTGGCCACGGCGTCGTTCTCGTTGATGACGGGGATGATGCGGTGATCGAGCAGAGTGCGCAGGGTGTCGCGGGCATTGAGGTAGCGCTCCCTGTCTTCCAGGTCGGCGCGGGTCAGCAGCATCTGGCCGATGTGCAGCCCGTAGAGGTTGAACAGGTCCTGCCATACCCGGATGAGCTGGGTCTGACCCACCGCCGCCAGCATCTGTTTGTTCGGCAGGGTAGGCGCCAGCGGAGGGTGGCCCAGATGCTCGCGACCGGCGGCGATGGCCCCCGACGTGACCAGCACGACACGGTGCCCGTGTCGATGCAAGGCGGCACATTGTCTGACCAGCTCGACCATGTGGGCACGGTTGAGGCGGGCAGATCCCCCGGTGAGCACGCTGGTGCCCAGTTTGACGACTATGGTTCTGTTTTCCATGGGAACGAAGGGTTAGAAAAGTAAGGAATCCCTTTATACCCACGGCCCCCCTGCCCTGCAAGGCAATTAAGCCTCGCCAGGCAGTTGCAGGCTCGGTACCAAAGCATCGGATACCCCGCACCGGGAAGATGCGGGGCTTGGGGATCAGGCTGCCGTCACGCTCAGTTGGGCAGTCACCTGCTTCGCGGGGGAGAGGGTGCACTCCAGCTGGGTCAACTTGCCGCTGATCAGCTTGTAGAAATGTTGCAGGGTGCGTTCCACTTCCGCCTGATGCTTCTTGGGCAGCGCCTTGTCGATCCACTCCCCGTCCGCGTTGTAGAACCCCGTCTGATAGTGGTAGCTGAAGCTGTGATCCGCCTGCTCTAGCACCAGCCACCAGCCCCAGAACTCCCGCTTGTCCGGGGCAGGCTTGGCGCTGACGCAGACGGACAGGCAGTCAAAGCGGTATCGGCCCTCCTCGCACAGGTCTTCACGCAAATAGGGGCCAATGGCCGCGAACTGCCGCAGCAATCGCTTGTAAGTCACTCTTTCTGACATGCTAACCTCCCTGTTGAACAAGCCATACCATCACATGGTGATGTTACATTTTTAGTTTTATATCATGTACATAAGTGCTTTTTGAGCCAATCTACCGTCTCTTTCAGTGCCTCGTCATAGACCTCGAGCAGTGGCTGCTTGTCAAACACCACCGCCTTGCCGTTGCGACTCGCAGCGGCCAATGCCCGGACATCCTGCTCGGGACAAATAAAATCTTTCTTGTGCCCGATACTCAATATCGGCACGGAAGTGCGACTCCCCAGCAATCCCTGGGTCTTGAGGGAGAAGACCTGGCACTTGGTGCGCAGCAGATCCCACTGGGCCGCGTCCGCCCCCAGCCGGTTCGCCAGCCCGTCGCGCATCATGCGCGGGCAGCGGGCGAACATCTCCTGATTGGTGAACACCTGGTTGATGCCGGCACCGATGCAAACCACGGTCCTAAGCTTGAATGGCTCGACGAAGGCGAGGCGGGCCGCCACATTGCCGGCGAGGCGGAACCCCACCATGGCGATGCGCTGGTGATCGACCCAGGCCACCTCCGAGAGGTAGTTGAGCACCGCCTGGTGCAGGCGGCTGGTGTCCTGCACGAGGGGCCAGTGCTCGGCATAGCCGGTGCCCGGCATGTCCAGGGAGAGCATCCCGATGCCATGGGGCTCGAGACACTTGAAATAGAAGTTGAGGAAGTCCACCTGAAGCGAATCGATGCCACCGCTGACGATGACCAGGGGCACAGGTTTCTCGGTGGTGGGCAGATGCAGGTAGCCCTGGATGGTCTTGCCCCGAAACGGGACCTGCAACTCCTTGAGGGGCACCTTGAACAGGCGTCCGGCCTCGCGATAGGCCATGTTGCCGAGCAACTGGGCCTGATCCGCCAGCTCGTCGTGCTTGAGGTGGGGGTAGCTTGCGATGGAGTAGTAGCGCACTGCCTTGAGCAGGCTCTTCAGCGCCGCGGCGCGATCCCCTTCCCCCAGCAGCGTCCGCCCCGTATTGAAATAACGGCCGGCGAGCTGACTCCACTCATAGACCCAGTTGCCGGGCACATAGCCCTTGATGGTGTCCAGATAGCGTTCGTGACTGCGCTCCCCCTGCCCCATGGCGATGTGCGCCAGGGTCTGCTCCACCTCGACGGGATCGGCCCCCTGCCAGGCCCAGGTCGGTCTGCGCAGCAGGCGATACCAGCGGGGCGACAGGGCGCCATCGATGAAGCTGTCAGACAGTGCGCTGTCTTGCTCGTCGACGGGGCTCGAGTTGGAGACTTCGGAAGTTTCCAATACCTTTTTGACCCGGGTAAACAGCTTTTCCGTCAGATTGGTATCGTCGTTTGGTTCCAAAATGGTGGCTCTTCTGTCTCAAACAATGTCCCATCTTAACCACTTTTCACATCGAGCAGCCACACCAGAAACGCATTGAGCCCCAAAAGGGGCTCAATGTGGTCAACCTTGCATCACGACGGATCAGTCCGCTCCCGAATGCCGGGGAGTCACTGGTCGCGACCGGTGGGGCGATTACGCTTCGTCGCAGATCGGCTTGGCGAACTCCAGCGCCATGTCCCAGGGCTGTTCAATCCAGGTATCCTGCGGAATGGCGACTTCGAAGTCATCCACCAGGGGTTCGCCCATGGGCTTGGCGAAGATGGTGATGAACTTGGCTCTGGGGTAGAGCTCGCGGATCGCCTTGGCGGTGCCGCCGGTGTCCACCAGATCGTCCACCACCAGCCAGCCTTCGCCGTCACCTGCGGTGGTGGCAGCCTTCACCACCACCAGCTCGCGCTGGTTGTCGTGGTCATAGCTGGAGATGCAGAGGGTTTCGACATTGCGAATGCCAAGTTCGCGGGCCATCAGGGCCGCAGGCACCAGACCACCGCGGCTGACGGCGATGATCCCTTTCCACTGGCTGACAGGCAGTTGACGACGGGCCAGACGGCGCGCTTCGCGTTGCAGGTTATCCCACGATACATAGAACTTTTTTGGCATGCTATCGATCTCAACGAGTTATAAAGCAATCACTTATGAGGCGAAACCCGGCAAAGAGACGGGTTCAGGTCAATTCTGGCACCCCGTTTCCCGAATTTTGCTTGCACTTTTTCGGCCTCGGGGCTAACGCCTCGGCGGCAAAAACGGATGCAATGCGAACAGGGATGGGGTGTAGCTGGCGGCCATGTCGGGTGGACTCCCGATCTCGGGCCGGCTGTTGGGCCGGTATGATAGCACTCTTTATGGATAAATTGAGCGGCAAACGTATGCGAAAAACAGGAAATGTCCGCCATCTCCCGCTCTGTCGCCCTTTTCGGAGGGCTCCGGCGACACCGACAGGTTAGCCGTTTGACACACATTCCATGACATTCGGGCAAAAAAATAGCAGGAGGAGGAGAGGATCCTCACACACCTGCTGCTGTTACCTGTGACGCCTGCGAGCCTTAACGGCGGGTGGCGTAGGGATTCGGGTAGTTGAAGCCCTGGGTATAGAGAGATTGGGCAAACCAATAGGTTGAATTGCTGCCTGACATCATAAACTCCTGATTGCTTAACAAGTTACGTACCTTAATGCGGGTTCACATCCTTGAACTGACACTCGGTTCCATGGAGGCGCACTTGCTTTGCTTCGGTTCCCTGGAGGCATTGATTGTCATCCTGACAAGTGGGCTGGCCACGGCGGCTAATTTACCACCCGGCGCCAAAAAGACAATATTTTTGTGACAAACATCACATAACTGATGTTGTGCTGACACGAATAAGGCAGGCAGTGAAGTTCGCCATCCATGCTCCCTTTCCCAGCACAAGCAGAGCGTCATTTGCGCTGATCGCTCACATTTTTGCGTGATTGACTGTATTATCGTTATCCTCTTCCCCGGCCCGCAGAGTGGGGCCCGACATTTTCCATGCTGGTAAGGAGTCCCGACGTGGCACAGCTCAGTTCTCTGTCTCCCAAGTTGATTTGGCAATTCTTCGAGCAGATCTGCTCCATCCCCCACCCCTCCAAGCACGAAGCCCAACTGAGCGCCTGGATCGTCGCATGGGCCCAGGGAGAAGGCCTGGCGGTCAAGCAAGATGCCGTCGGCAACATCATCATCAAGAAACCGGCCACACCGGGGATGGAAAACCGCAAGGCCGTGGTGCTGCAAGCCCACATCGACATGGTGCCCCAGGCCAACGCCGACACCCAGCACGACTTCACCACCGATCCCATCGATGCCTACATCGACGGTGAATGGGTCACTGCCCGCGGTACCACCCTGGGTGCCGACAACGGCATGGGCATGGCGGGTTGCCTGGCCGTGCTGGCCGACAAGACCATCAAGCACGGTCCGCTGGAAGTGCTGCTGACCACCGACGAAGAGACCGGCATGACCGGCGCCTTCGGTCTGGAAGCGGGCTGGCTGGAAGGCGAGATCCTGCTCAACACCGACTCCGAAGAGGATGGCGAGGTCTACATGGGCTGCGCCGGCGGGGTGGATGCCAATATCCGCTTCCCCCTGGAGCTGGTTGCTGCCACCGAGGGTGAAGGTTTCGAGCTGCAGGTCAAGGGCCTGCGCGGCGGCCACTCCGGGGTCGACATCCATCGCGGCCGCGGCAACGCCAACAAGCTGCTGGTCCGTCTGCTCAAGGCCGCCGAACCGCTGGGGGTGCGCCTTGGCGATCTCAGCGGCGGCACCCTGCGCAACGCCATCCCCCGCGAGGCCCGTGCCAGCCTGCTGGTGCCCGCCGCCAGCGTGGCTGACTTCAAGGCCCTGGTGGACCGCTACGCCGGCATCTATCAAAGCGAGCTGGCCGCCACCGAGGCCAACCTCACCGTGCTGCTCACCGCCCGGGAGAAACCGGCCCAGCTCATGAGCGAGTCCCTGCAAAGCCGCCTGCTGGATGCCCTGATGGCCTGCCCGAACGGGGTGATGCGCATGAGCGACGCCATCCCGGGCGTGACCGAGACCTCCACCAACCTGGGTGTCATCAAGACACTCGAGGGGGAAGTCTATGTGCAGTGCCTGATCCGCTCCCTCATCGATTCCGGTCGCGAGAACATCGAGCAGATGACCCGCTCCCTGTTCACCCTGGCCGGCGCCAGCTGCGAGTTCACCGGCGCCTACCCGGGTTGGGCCCCGAACGTTGACTCACCGGTCATGGCGCTGGTGCGAAGCAGCTACCAGACCCTGTTTGGCGAGATGCCGAACGTCATGGTGATCCACGCAGGCCTCGAGTGCGGTCTGTTCAAGAGCGCCTACCCGGACTGGGACATGGTCTCCTTCGGCCCGACCATCCGTGGCGCTCACGCACCGGGGGAGAAGGTACACATCCCGGCGGTCGAGCGTTTCTGGCAACTGCTGGTTCACGTGCTGGAACATATCCCGGCCAAGTAAGCCAGCTCACGACCATACCGATGCCCCGCCCCGTGCGGGGCATCTTTTTTGTGCTTCCTCCTCGGCCACCTCTCTCATATCCCCGATTCCACGCGCGGCCCTGGCTTGAAATCGTATCCATGAACAGGTCTGCATTTGAAAACCTTTTCCATGATTTATGTAAATTTACAACACAAAAAGTTGATCCAGCTCACATATGCCCCTAGGATCAGAACGTGACCAAGGTCACACAACCCATGAACCACAGAGAAACGAGGTCATCATATGTTCGAGAATCTGGCAGTGCTGTTCCACCTGAAGGGTGCAACCAGCAAGAAAGGTGCTGAAGAGAAAGACACTTATGCGCCTGCAACCCGCAATTACTACTTCCGTTATGGCGCCTGATATCGCCTGTCCGGAAGTTGAAATTAGCAACGTAATAAAACTACAAAACAACTCAGCAATCCACACAGCAGCCACCCCCATCGGGGCGCTGTCCTGCCCGGGCCAGAATTCCCACGGCCAAACCTGAACTCCAACCATGAAGATGGGGCCCGCAGGCCCCATTTTTTTATCCCGTTTCCGCCTCTATTGCGCCTCCTCGGTGCCACCTTGCAGCGATGCCGGTCGCGACGCGGCGGGCGCCGGCATCATATCGCCTTTCCCAACGGCACCGCCTCCTGCACGGGCAAGGGGAAATGGCAGGCTACCTGATGCCCCTGCCCGCCGCACGCCTCAAGGGCGGGCGAGCGGGTGCGGCACAGATCCGTTGCATGGGGGCAGCGCTGGTGAAAATGGCAGCCACTCGGCGGCGAGATGGGGGACGGCACATCCCCCGTCAGCAGGATGCGCTGGCTGCGCCGCCGCGGATCCGGCACCGGAATGGCGGAGATGAGGGCCTGGGTATAGGGATGGCGCGGTGCCAGGTAGAGAGCCTGGGCCTCGGCCAGCTCGACGATCCGGCCCAGATACATCACCGCAATCCTGTCCGAGATGTGCTTGACCACCGACAGGTCATGGGCGATGAAGATGATGGCGAGGTTCATCTCCCGCTGCAGATTGAGCAGCAGGTTCACGATCTGGGACTGCACCGACACGTCGAGCGCCGACACCGCCTCGTCACACACCAGCAGCTTGGGCTTGAGGGCGATGGCGCGAGCGATGCCGATGCGCTGGCGCTGGCCGCCAGAGAACTCATGGGGGTAGCGATCCACCGCGCTGCCGGGCAAGCCGACTTTCTCCAGCAGCTCCTGCACCCATGTCCGGCGCTGTTCGGCGTTGCCCTTACCGTGGATGATGAAAGGCTCCTCCAGGATCTGCCCAACCGTGTGGCGGCTGTTGAGGGATTCTGCGGGATCCTGGAACACGATCTGCATCTCCTGACGCAGGGATCGCATCTCCTTGGGCGAGAGGTGGGTGATGTCACGCCCCTCGAAGGTGATGGAGCCGGCGCTCGGCTCGAACAGCTTGAGCAACGAACGCCCCAGGGTGGACTTGCCGCATCCCGACTCCCCCACCAGGCCAAGGGTCTCCCCCTGCCTGAGATCAAAGCTGATGCCATCCACCGCGTAGACGGTGTATTGCTTGCGCAAGAAACCGCCACCCATCTTGAAATGCTGCTTTAAATTGCTTACCGACAACAAGCTGGTCATGACTTCCATCCCCGACGATTCATGGCAGCAGACGACCTGGTCGCCTTCCCGCCGCCTGGCTGCCCTGCGACACCCCGTCCCCACACCAGACCGTTCATAGGCTCACCTCCTTCCAGTGGTGGCAGGCCACCCCGTGGTGTTCGCTCAACTGCTCGGTCACCGGTATGGTCTCCACGCAAAGGGGCGTGGCATGGGGGCAGCGGTTGGAGAAACGACACCCTGCCGGCATCTCGTGCAGGGCGGGCACCTGACCCTTGATGGTCTTGAGAAGGCTCTTTGGCACATCTTCCAGACGCGGGATCGAGGCCATCAGACCATGAGTATAGGGATGTCGCGGGTGGTCAAACAGTTCATAGATATCGGCCCGCTCCACCGCACGCCCGGCATACATCACCACCACCTCGTCGCACAGCTCCGCCACCACCCCGAGATCGTGAGTGATGAAGATGATGGCCATGCCGGTCTGGGCTTGCAGCTCCTTCATCAGATCCAGGATCTGGGCCTGGATGGTCACATCGAGCGCCGTGGTCGGCTCGTCGCAGATGAGCAGGGCCGGTTCGCAGGCCAGCGCCATGGCGATCATCACCCGCTGGCGCATGCCGCCGGAAAGATTGTGGGGATAAGCCGCGAAACGCTGGGCAGGCTCGGGGATCCCCACCTTCTTCAACATGGCGATGGCGGCGTCACGGCGCTGGGCCTTGCTGTAATCGGGGCGGTGGAGGCGAAACACCTCCATCAGCTGATCGCCGACCGTCTGCACCGGGTTGAGGGCCGTCATGGGCTCCTGAAAGATCATGGAGATACGGTTGCCACGCACCTTGTACATCTGCTCCGGCGGCAGATTGAGCAGCTCCTCCCCCTGAAAGCGGATGGAGCCCCCTACCACCTGACCGTGGGGCCTTGGCAGCAACCCCATGATGGCCAGCGAGGTGACGCTCTTGCCGCAGCCGGACTCGCCGACTATCCCCAGGGTCTTGCCCGGGGCGACCTGGAAGCTGACCCCGTCGAGCACCTTGATCTTGCCGTCGTCGACGGCGAACTCCACCTCGAGATCCCGCACCTCGAGGATGGGGGACAGAGACTGCCCCTCATGATCGCTGGTGCCGGGGGCGGTGGCCTGTGTGTTGGGCATGACTGCTGCTCCCTTCTGGACCACATCAATGATGTGCATAGGTCTTGTCGATCAGGGTGATGGGGGCCAGCGCCTTGCCGTCAGCCTTGGCCTTCTGGGTCTCCTCCTTCACCTTGGGATCGATCCAGAGCAGGCCGCCACTGCTGTGGGGGTAGCCATCCATGGGCCAGTAGAGCAGATCCGGGGTGTTGCGGGTGGCGGGCACCTCCGGCAGCATCACATAGCGCCAGCTGCTGGCTCGCACGTAGTTGAGCTGAACCCCGGGCACGAAGATGGCGAGATCATAGATCCGCTGCTGGATCTGGTGGGAAAGCGCGGCCCGCTTGTCCATGTCGAACTCGACGTTGTAGGCGTCGATCAGGCTGTCGAGCGCTTTGTCAGCCACGTTGAACAGGTTGTTGGTCTGGGGCTTGTTGGCGTTGTCGGAGTGGAAGGACTCCCAGTATTGCGGATAGAGACCGCCGCCCCCCCAGCCAAGCCAGGCCGCCTCGTGTTTCTTCTCCAGCATCACCTTGAAGCCGGTGGCGCCATCCACCAGATTGAGCTCCAGATCCAGGCCCGCCTTCTTGGCCTCTTCCTTGAGCACGGTCAGCCGCTTGGAGTGCTCCTGGCTGGTGTAGGTGAGGGCCAGGGTGAGCCGCTCTCCCTTGTCGTTTTGCAGGATGCCGTCCGGTCCCTGCTTGCCGTAACCGCCCTTGGCGAAGTACTCCCGTGCCTTGGCGATGTCGTAGGCCCGCTCAGGGAGCGCGATGTCGGTGAAGGCCCCGAAGCCAGAGCCGAAGGTGGTAGCGCGGTCATAATCGCCGTGCAGCACCGTCTCTATCATCTTGTCGATGTTGAAGGCGTGCTGAATGCCGAGCCGCACGTTGAGATCCGCCAGCTTGGGATTGGCCACGTTGAGGTGAACCCCCTGTCCCCCCTGCTTGGTGTCGGTCATGGCCATCACCTTCTGCACGTATCCCTGCTTGTACTCCGGTGTGACCGCCTTCTCATGCCACCAGTTGGGCAGGATCATCTCGAAGGTGTCCAGCTCCCCCTTGAGGAAGTGGCGGAACGCGATGTTGTGGTCGCGGATCACCTGCACCTTGATGGTGTCGAGGTTGAACCTGTGCTGGTTGTAGCGATCGTCTTTTGCCCACCACTCCTTCTGCTTGCTGAAGGTGACGGACTTGCCCTTCTTCACGTCGCTCATCACGTAGGGGCCCGTGGTGGGTACCACGGCCCAGTTGTACTGCTTCACCCAGTTCGGGCCCATCTTGTAGTAGTGCTTGGGCTGGGGCCACAGTTCGGTGGTGTTGAGGAGATCGAGCTTGGCCTTGCGGCTGCCCGCCTTGACCAGGATGGTGTGGTCGTCAATCTTCTCCACTGCCACCACCTCGGTGGTGTAGTAGTTGTTGAACCAGGGGCCCTTGATGTCCTTGGAGCGCATCATCTCGTAGCCGAAGGTGTAGTCATCGGCGGTGACCGGCTTGCCGTCGGACCACTTGGCGCGCGGGTCGAGCCTGAAATAGACGGTCTGGCTGTCCGGTGCGATGGCCCAGGCATTCGCCAGGGCCGGAATGGGGTTGCCCGTGTTGGGATGGAAGCTGATGAGCCTCATCTGGTTGTCGAGGATGAAGGAGCGGAACGAGCCGTTGGAATCCGGCCCCACGGTGCGAAACGTCAACGGGAAGCTGTCGACGAAGAGATTGAGGTTGCCGCCGGGCAGCGCCTTGGGAGAGGCGAACACGGGGTCGGTGTCGTTGGTCTCCCACGTCAGATCCGCGGGCAGGCTGGCCGCCCACACCCAGGATCCGTTCAACAGCAGAAAGAGAGCACCTGTCCATTTGATTTTATTGTTCATGTTTGACTTCCTGGTCATGCCCCTGCACTGGGGGCGTCTTCATTAAGGGTCCTGTCGATGTGCCCTGGCAAGGCGCCACCGCTCACTGATAACGGGTAAATTTGCGCGGATCGAACGCCTCCCGGATGGCCTCCCCGATGAAGGAGACCATGATGAGCACCAGACTCACCGCCGCCACCACCGAACTCACGATCCAGATGGCGTCGAGGTTGTTGATCCCCTGGGAGAGCAGCTCCCCCCAGCTCGGGGTCGGCGGCGCCAGGCCAAAGCCCAGGTAGTCCAGCGCCGTCAGGGTGGAGATGTTGCCCACCACGGCAAACGGGGCCAGGGTGACGATCATCATCAGGGTATTGGGCAGAATATGGTTGAAGATGATGCGCCGGGTACTCGCCCCCTGGGCCCGCGCCGCCATCACGTAGTCCCGTGCCCGCTCCTTGTAGGTGAGGGTGCGCATGTACCAGGTGATCCCCATCCAGCCGAACAGCACGTTGATGCCGACGAACAGGCCGAAGTTCGGCTTGGCCAGGGAGACCAGGATCATGATGACGTAGAGGAAGGGCACCTGGGACCAGATCTCGATGAAACGCTGCATCAGGAGATCGAACCGACCGCCGAGGAACCCCATCATGCAGCCGATGCTGACCCCGATGACATAGCTCGCCACCAGCGCGATGAAAGCAAAGCCGATGGCAATGCGAAAGCCGTAGACCAGCCGTGCCAATACGTCGCGACCGCTGGTGTCGGTGCCGAGGAAGTGGCGCTCCGCCAGGCTCGGGGCATAGGGCGGATAGGCTTCCTCCTTGAAGTCCTGCTCATAGGGGTTCCAGGGGACCAGGGGCAGCAACACCCAATCCCCCTTATCTTCCTTCGCAAATTGGCTCTTGAGCTGGCGGTAATTGGTCTCGTACTCGTAGTCGAGCCCGAAGTGCTGGCCCGGGATCACGTCCCCATAGGTGGGGAAATAGAGCTCCCCCTGATAGCTCACCGCCAGGGCCCGGCTGTTGACCAGCAGTTCCGCCAGCAGAGAGATGACCACCAGGACCGAAAAGATGACAAAGGAGTAGTAGCCGCGCTTTATCGACTTGAAGCGCTTGAGTTTTTTCAGAGTTACCGGATTCAGGTTCATGCTCACTCTCCAAACCGCACGCGGGGATCGACCAGGGCAACGCAGATGTCGGAGACAATGTTGCCCACCAGCATCAGCATGGAGGTGATGGCCAGAATGCCCATGACGGTGGGGTAATCCCGCTCGACGATGGCCTCGTAACCGAGCAGGCCGATGCCGTCGATGTTGAAGATGGTCTCGATGAGGAAGGAGCCCCCGAAGAAGACGGTGAGCACCGACCCTAAGTGACTCGCGATGGGGATCAGGCTGTTGCGCATGGCGTGATCGGTCACCGCCTTGCGAAACGGCAGCCCCTTGGCCACGGCGGTGCGCACGTAATCCGCCGACAGGTTCTCCATCAGGCTGTTCTTCATGGTCATGGTGAGGATGGCGAAATCCCCGATGGCGTAGGCGATGAGCGGCAGCAGCGCGTGGGCGAAGACGGTGCGGATCTGATCCCAGCTGCTCTCCATCCCGTCAAACTCGTCCCCCGGGAAGCCCCCCATGGGCAACCACTCCAGATGGAACGCAAAGACGGTGATGAGGAAGATCCCCACCACGTAGGCGGGCAGCGCATAGGCCATGTAGATGAGCATGGAGCTCAGGGAATCGAAGCGGCTGTTGTGCCTGAGCGCCTTGGCCACCCCGAGCGGGATGGAGACGGCATAACTCAGCAGAAAGGTGGCGAGCCCGAAGAAGGCGGTCACCGGCAACCTCTCCTTGATGAGATCCCACACCGGCTCGTAATAACGGGTCGACTCCCCGAGATCCAGCACCGCCAGCTTCTGCAACCAGTCCCAGTAGGCGACCAGCATGGGCTTGTCGAGACCGTAGAACGCCTTGAGCTCTTCAATCTGTTCGTCGGAGAGTGCCTGCGCCCCCTTGCTGCCACTGGAGCGGCCTGACTCGTTTTGCGAGACCTGCGCCTGCAGCAGCATGCGCTCGACCGGGCCGCCCGGCACGAAGCGGGTGATGGTGAAGACGAGCAGGGTGATACCGAGAAACGTCGGGATGATCAAAAGCATCCGACGTAGGAAATACGACAGCATGGTGGAACCTCGTCCTTGTTGTTCTTTTATGGCCAGTCACATCCGGTGACGGGCCTATCCTTACCTGGCATTACTCACTGAATTGACTGGCATTGACAGACAATCCGGCTCGGTCACTGTAAAAGCTCTGCAACAAAAATCAAGTAGAACCCGGTCTGCGACCGGGAATGTCCCCCCGCAGCATATCCCGCGGATGATTTTTTCCAAAAAACCCAACTTCAATATAAAAAACTGCTACGCCTACCCGTCCAACTCGATTTTAATTATTAAAAAATTAATTACACAGGTGTTTTAATCCATATCAAGCAGAACAAAATCAACAAGTTAACGGTAAGTCGGACTGCTTTCTTATTTACCTATAGAAGAGGGATAGCCGCCCCCACCCTCCGTTCCCCGGAAAACGCTCTCGCCACAAAAGCAGATGAAAATACTGCAAAAAACCGTTTTCTCGATATCGACACTGGAGTGACAAGCGACTTATCGATAAGTTCAAAAATAATCAATAAAATTGTAAAAATCGAACCTAACAACATCTTTACATAAGTTGACGCGGCATTTACGGAATAAAACGCCAAAAATATTCCATCAAGTGCATATTCCCATCTAATTCCCTCTACTGCCCCCATCCCCGCCGCTCCATTTGACGTCCATCACCAAACCTTGATAAGCCTTACGCACCGCTCCAACGAGGGCGGTAATGGAAGCAAACAAAAAACAATCAGGAAGGATACTAGCGATGCTTAGGAAAAGCAGACTCTCTGCTGCCGTAGCGTTTGCCTTGGCGAGCGCGGCAGTAGTGGCCACCCCTGTCCTGGCCGAAGAGGGCCAGAACGTCGAAAAACTGCAAAAAATCAAGGTCACCGGCTCGCGGATCTCCCGGGTCGATGTGGAAGGCGCCACCCCGGTCGTCTCCGTGACCAAGGCGAAGATCGAGCAATCCGGTCAGCAGACCGTCGCCGATTACCTCAAGCAAGCCTCCTACAACTCCTTTGGCGGCGTCTCCCCGGCCTCCGGCAGCTCCTTCCAGTCCCAAGCCACCGTCGGCCTGCGCGGCCTGGGTTCAGAGCGTACTCTGGTCCTGCTGAACGGCAAGCGGGTGGCGGGCTCCCCCACCATGGGCGGCACCTCCATCAACCTGAACACCATCCCCATGGCCGCCGTTGAGCGGGTCGAAGTCAACCTGGACGGCGGCTCCGCCATCTACGGTTCCGACGCCATCGGTGGTGTCATCAACGTGGTGCTCAAAGAGGGCTATGAAGGCCTGAGCTTCCAGGGACGCCTTGGCTCCCCGACCGAAGACGGCGGTGACGAGAAGAGCGGCTCCATGGTCGCGGGGATCAACGGCGAGAAGGGCTCCCTGATGGCGGTCTACGAGCACGACAAGAAGGACGTCATCTACGCCCGTGATCGTGACTATCTCTCCAAACAGGGCAACGACTCCCCCAGCCCCTACGGCCGCAACGTGGAAGGGATCACGGGTCTTGACGCCAACGGCGACCCCATCTGGAAATACGGCCCGCTGGCCGGCGCCACCAATGCCGATGGCACCTGTAAGTCCCCCTTCGTCGGGTTCGAGGACGGCTGTAACTTCAACTACGGTCAGGTGGCCGCCACCACGGCCTCCCGCAGCCGCGACACCCTGTACGTGAACGGCCGCTATCACATCAACGACAACGTCGACTTCGTGCCGCAGCTCATCGGCTCCCGGGTCGAGAGTTTCGGCCGCTTCGCCCCTGCCGCCGGCGCCTTCACCATCGATCCGGCCAACCCGAAGAACGCCCAGTTCTTCGCCGACAACGGCCTGGATGCCGCCGCCACCCAGGGGCTGGGTGAAGCTGCCTATGCCTACTACCGCTTCAACAACGTCGGCCCCCGCGACAACTTGGTCACCGACATGACCGGCAGCATGAACCTGGGCTTCGAGGGTACCATCACCACTGAAAGCGTCGGCGACATGCAGTGGAACGCCGGCTACATGTACTCCAAGACCGACAACAAGGAGAACGGCACCGGTTACGTACTGAAGTCCGCCGCCCAGCAGGCGGTCGCCGACGGCAAGTTCGTCGGTGGCGAGTTCGACGCCTCCACCACGGCCTCCATGGCCGCCGACACCAGCCGCCGCGCCACCATGGACTTCTACCAGTGGTACGCCGGTGTCCAGTGGGACATGGGTGAACTGCCGGCCGGTCCGGTCAGCTGGTATGCCGGTGCCGAGTACAACGACTGGGTCTATGCCGACAAATACGACGCCCAGTCCGAAGCCGGCAACATCATCGGCTCCTCCGGCAACTCCTCCGGTGGCGTGCGTGACGTGACTGCCGCCTACATCGAGTCCCTGGTGCCCATCACCGAGCAGATCGAGCTGAACGTGGCCGGTCGCTTCGACAAGTACAGCGACTTCGGCAGCGCCTTCTCCCCCAAGGCGAGCCTGCGTTACCAGCCGCTGGACAACCTGATGCTGCGCACCTCCTGGTCCCGTTCGTTCCGCGCCCCCAGCCTGAGCGACCTCTACTCGGCTGACTCCTACTCCGCCGACTGGGCCAAGGACTATGTCTACTGCGAGGCCAACGGCATCTCCGCGGCTGACTGCCCGAACCGCCAGTACGACACCACCCGTACCTCCAACGAGGATCTGAAGGAAGAGACCGCGGACACCTGGAACTTCGGGGTGGCCTACAGCCCGGTGGATGACCTGAACCTCTCCCTGGACTACTACACCATCAAGATCGAGGACATGATCCAGCTGAACTCCCTGCAGTCCGTCATCTATGACGAGCTGAACAACGGCGGTTCCAGCTACATCACCCGTAACAGCCAGGGCAAGATCAGCGGCGCCATCGCCCCCATGGTCAACCTGGGGACCCTCAATACCTCGGGTCTTGACCTGAAGGTGGACTACAAGTACGACCTGAACTACGCCACCATCCGCTACGACCTGGGTGGTACCTACATCCTCGAGTACAAGGAAGGTCTGTACGCCGGTGGTCCCGTCATCGACAAGATCGGCCAGAACGGCCTGCCGCAGCTGCGCTTCAGCTCCGGTGTGGGCGTCAATGTTCCCCAATGGTGGAACATGGACACCTACCTGAGCGCGAACTACATCGACTCCCAGAGCCAGGACTACATCGCCGATACCGGTGAGGAAGTGGGCCACATCGCGTCCCAGACCACCTGGAACCTGAACGTCGGCGTGGAAGCGCCCTGGAACGGCAAGATCCAGGTCGGCGTGAAGAACATGTTCAACGTGGGCCCGTCCCTCGAGAGCGATGGCTTCACCTATAACGAAGATCTCTACAGCATCGACGGTCGCATCTACTACCTCGACTACAGCCAGAAGTTCTAATCCACCAGCAAACCACAAGCCGGCCCGTTCGGGCCGGCTTTGCCCAAGGTCCCAAGGAAGTTACGGAGATAGGGTAATCCTATGAAGACAAGGACAATTACAATGAAGAAAGCGCTCCTCGGCAGCCTGATTTCGGCTGCCTTGCTGACCAGCTTCAATCTGAGTGCCGCCACCGCCGGTCAGGCCGTGGACGCTCAAGCCGCCACCGACAATGCATCCAAAGTTTCCCAGCAGAAGATCGACAGCTACGCCGAGTCTGCCGAGTCTGCCCTGGCCCAGTACAAGGCCGCCCTGCGCCAGGTAGACAGCCTGCGCGCCTACAACGAGCAAGTGGGCAAGATGGTCGACTCCCAGAGCGCCGAACTCGCCTCCATGCAAAAGCAGATCGCCCAGATCGACCAGACCAGCACCGAAGTGGTGCCCTTGATGCTCAAGATGATCGACTCACTCGAGCAGTTCGTCTCCCTGGACCTGCCGTTCCAGAAGGTGGAGCGTGAGGACCGCGTGGCGGCCCTGACCGATCTCATGAACCGGGCCGACGTCACCATCTCCGAGAAGTACCGCAAGATCCTCGAGGCCTACCAGATCGAGGAGGGCTTCAGCCGCACCATCGAAGCCTACAAGGCGAGCCTGGACAAGGATGGGGACGAGAAGACCTACGAGTTCCTGCGCGTCGGCCGCATCGCCCTGCTCTACCAGTCCCCGGATGGCAACGAGACCGGCATGTGGAACAAGAAGACCCGCCAGTGGGAAGTACTGCCCCAGGAGTATCGCAGTGCGGTTGAACAAGGCCTTCGCATCGCGAAGAAGCAGGCGCCCCCCGCCCTCATCAAGCTGCCGGTTCAAACTGCGGAGAAAGCATCATGAAAGGAATCAAACTTGCCATCGCCTCGCTGATCGCGGGCGCTACCCTGGTCACCCTGCCGGTGACCGCCGCCGAGAAGCCGGTGGATCTCAACGCCCTGCTCAATCAGGTCAAGGCCGCCAGCACCAGCGAATCCCAGCTCAACAAGGAGCGGGAAGCCCGCTTCCTGGCTGACAAGAACGAACAAGGGGCCCTGCTCGCCAAGGCCAAGGCGGATCTCGCCGCCGAAGTCGCCAGGGGCGAAAAGCTCAAGGCCACCTTCGATGCCAACGACAAGCAGCTCACCGAGCTGACCGAAACCCTGCGCCAGCGCTCCGGCAACATGGGCGAGATGTTTGGCGTGCTGCGCCAGTTCGCCGGTGAATTCAAGGGGATCTTCAATGCCTCCGCCCGCCGGGTCGAACATCCCGAGCAGACTGCCCTGCTGACTCGCCTGGCCGAGAGCAAGGAACTGCCCTCCAGCGATGACCTGACCGCCTTCTGGACCACCACCCTCAGCCGCATGGTCGACGGTGGCAAGGTGAGCCAGATCCCGGCCACCGTGGTCTACGGCGAGGGCAACCAGGCCCAGAAGACCGTGACCCAGATCGGCGAGTTCAACACCGTCTCCGAAGGCAAGTACCTCACCTTCGTGCCGGAGACCGGCAAGTTCGAACAACTCTCCCGCCAGCCCGAGAACGCGGTGCTGGAACCGGTCGCCAAGTTTGAACAGGGTGGCGGCAGCGTCGAACCCATCTTCATCGACCCGTCCCGCGGCGTGATCCTCTCCCTGCTGGTGCAATCGCCGACCCTCAAGGAGCGCATCGATCAGGGTGGCTCCGTGGGCTACGTGATCCTGGCGCTGGGTGTCATCGGCACCCTGCTGGCCCTGTTCTGCGGTGCCCGTCTCTCCCTCATCGGCGGCGCCATGCGCAAGCAGCTGAAGTCCGAGCAGGTCATCAAGGGCAACCCCATCGGTGACATGCTGGGGGCCTATCAGGCGCACCGCGGTGACAACATCGAGGATCTGGAGTCCAAGCTCGACGAGATCATCCTGCGCAACGTGCCCAAGCTGGAGAAGGGCATCAGCCTCATCAAGCTGATCGCCTCCGTCGCCCCGCTGCTGGGCCTGCTGGGTACCGTGGTCGGGATGATTGCCACCTTCCAGGCCATCACCCTGTTCGGTACCGGCGATCCCAAGCTGATGGCGGGGGGTATCTCCGAGGCCCTGGTGACCACCATGCAGGGTCTGGTCGTGGCCGTGCCCATGCTGTTCCTCTACACCATCGTGCAGACCCAGAGCCGCCGTCTGATCCAGGTACTGGAAGAGCAGAGCGCCG
This sequence comes from Aeromonas sp. TW 6, assembly GCF_013168745.1. Classification (NCBI taxonomy): domain Bacteria; kingdom Pseudomonadati; phylum Pseudomonadota; class Gammaproteobacteria; order Aeromonadales; family Aeromonadaceae; genus Aeromonas; species Aeromonas sp. TW 6. The sequence continues at coordinate 36,899 of NZ_JABERS010000038.1, forward strand.
GTTTCGTTGCCCGTTATCAGGAACGTCTGCACGCCGCCAAAGCCGCAGCCTAAGGAGTCACCCATGTGGTTCTGGTTGATTGAAGAAGTCGAGTCGGTCCGCCGGTTTCTGGGATTGGGGGGCGACGTGCTGGTCGCCCTGTTCTTCCTGACCCTGATGATGTGGGCCCTGCTGCTGGAGCGCTGGTTCTACTTCATGGCGGTCTATCCCCAGCAGGTGAAACAGACCAAGACGGCCTGGCTGGCCCGCACCGATCACCTCTCCTGGTCCGCCAGGCAGATCCGCCGCGAGCTGGTCTCCCGGGTCGCCATGGCGGTGGACAAGGGGATGCCGGTCATCAAGGTGCTGATCGCCCTCTGCCCGCTGATGGGGCTGCTTGGGACCGTGGTCGGCATGGTGCAGGTGTTCGATACCCTGGCCATTACCGGCACAGGCTCCCCCAGGGCGATGGCCTCGGGGATCTCCAAGGCGACGGTACCGACCATGGCGGGCATGATTGCCGCCCTTTCCGGCCTGTTTTTTGTCAGCCGGCTCGATCACAAGGCCAAGCTGGCCGTGCAGAAGCTGGAAGATAACCTGAAACACGGCTGATGCAGGATGCACATCCCCGGCCGGGCCATGCCCGCCGGGGCACAGAACAAGCAAGGAGTTTTTTGCCATGAGAAAACGTCACAGCGACAGCGGTGCTGACGAGGCGGCCATCGATTTGACCCCCATGCTGGACATCGTGTTCATCATGCTGATCTTCTTCATCGTCACCACCTCGTTCGTCAAGGAGTCCGGCGTGGAGATCAACCGCCCGAGCGCCAGCACGGCCGAGACGGTGAAGAAGGGGAACATCATGGTCGCGGTCCGCGAGAACGGCCAGGTCTGGGTCGACAAGCGCATCGTCGAAGTGGGCGCGGTGCGTGCCAACATCGAGCGGCTGCGGGCGGAGAACCCGGAAAGCGCCGTGGTGATCCAGGCCGACAGCGAATCCCGTTCCGGTCTGGTGGTGCAGGTCATGGACCAGATCCGCATGGCCGGTGTCCAGAACATCTCCATCGCCGCCGACAAGAGCAGCTGATGCCGGAGCGAATGCCATGAGATACCTGATATCGTTAGCGGTCTCCTGCGTGGTGGTGTTCTTCCTGTTTCTGGGAATGAACAAGCTCATCACGCCGGATCACCGGGAGCTGACGGAGCGGGAGGACGTCACCATGACCGACTTCATCCGCCTCAAGCCTCAGGAGACCTTGCAAGAGAAGCAACGGGAACTGCCCAAGCCGCCGCCCCCGAACCGCCCGCCGCCCCCGCCCGAGATGGAGGTGGCGAGCACGGACAGGCCGAAGATGGACAGCTCCCCCATGGACATGCCCAAACTCGACATCCCGGTCAACATCGGTGGCGGCAACGCCCTGGGTGCCTACAGCACCGGCGGCGGTGGCGGCGGCATGGGCGGCAACAACGGCGCCATCCCGATGGCGACCTTCGAGCCCATGATGCCCCGCAAGGCGGCCCTGGCCGGTCTTGCGTCCGGCAAGGTGCTGGTGGAGTTCACCGTCACCGAGCGCGGTACCGTGAGCAACATCCGCATCGTCAAGGAAGAGCCCCGCAGCTATGACCTCGGCAAGGCGGCACGCCAGACCATCGCCAAGTGGACCTTCAAGCCGGCCATGGTGGACGGCAAGCCGCAGGCCAGTCGCATGCAGCAAGAGATCGAGTTTGCGACCAACTAAGGAGGGTGGCGATGAAAAAGTTACATACCCTGATCCTCGCCCCGGTGGCCATGGCGGTGCTGCTCAGCACCGCCACCTGGGCCGCCGAACAACCCGCCCTGTCTGACCGCGCCTACCGCGCGGTCAACAAGGCCCAGGCGTTGATCACCGAGAAGAAATACGGCGAGGCCAATGCCAAGCTGCAGGAGGCGCTGTCCGGCGCCGGCGAGCGGGTCTACGACAAGGGGGTCATTTTGCAGACCCTGGGCTTCGTGGCGGCGCAGCAGGAGAAGTACGGTCAGGCGACCAAGTACTTCGCCGACGCCATCGCCACCGGCGGCCTGCCGCCCCCGGTGGCCCAGCAGGTGCGCTACAACCTGGCCCAGCTCTACATGGCGGAGGGGAACTTCAAGGGTTCCATCAACACCATGAAGGAGTGGTTCGCAAACCTCAGCAAGGACGAGAAGCCGACCCCGCACGCCTACATCACCCTGGCCAACGCCCATGTGCAGCTCAAGCAGTACCGGGAAGCCATTCCGGCGGTGGACAACGCGATCAAGCTCTCCGCGGGCAAGGCGCCGGAGTCCTGGTACCTGCTGAAGATGGCGGCCCACTACGAGCTGAAACAGTACAAGCCGGCTACCGAGGTGCTGACCGCCCTGGTGGACCGCTACCCGGAGAAGAAGAAGTACTGGACCCAGCTCTCGGCCATGCACATGCAGGCGGGCAACGATGCCAAGGCCCTGGCGGCACTGGAAGGGGCCTACAACCTCGGCATGCTGACCGAGGCCAACGAGTTGCAGCGGCTCGCCAACTACCTCGCCTTCGCCGGCATTCCCCACCGCGCCGCCCGCGTGATGGAGAAAGCCATGAAGGAGGGGCAGATCGAGAGCACCGCGGCCAACTACAAGACGCTGGCCAACTATTGGCATCAGGCCAAGGAGCTGGACCCGGCCATCGACACCCTGGCCAAGTCCTACAAGCTGGCCCCCAATGCCGAGCTGCAGCTCAAGATGGCGCGCATGATGATCCAGAGCAAACGCTACCAGGATCTGGTGGCCTTCGCCGCCAAGCCTGCCGCCAACGCCAGCGGCGAGCAGCGGGCGGATCTGAAGTTCCTGACCGGGGTCGCCTATTTTGAGCAGCAAAAGCCCAAGGAGGCGCTCTCCGCCTTCACTCAGGCCGCCCAGAATGGCAACGTCAGTGGTCGTGCTTCCCCCTGGATCAGCTTCTTGAAAGAGCAGCAGGGCGGCGCCGTCACCCAATAAAGCTGCGCGGCCCGGCTGGCGGGACGGGGATCTCCCCGACTCGGCATCCGGGCCGCGACACATCGACAAGGGGGTCACCCCGCAGATTGCCTTGGTGGCAATTGGCCGCTCTTCGGAGCGGTCTTTTTTATTGCACCGCCCCTGCCCTTTTCCCCTCCTTCTCCTGATACAAGGCACAAAAAAATCCGGAGCCTGGGCTCCGGATTGGGTCATTGCCTTGCGAGAGAACAGGCCATGCAAAGTGCCGGCCTGCCGCTCAAACGGTCATCAGTAGCTGCACACCAGCTTCCAGCTGCCGTCGCCCACTCTGAGTTCGCTGCTGGTATAGCAGCCTGGACAACTCAGTAGCTGCATATCAGTTTCCAGCTGCCATCGCCCGTCTTGGGCTCGCTGCTGGTCCACCAGTTGGCCTGCCACACCGCCTTGCCGTTGGTCATGCGGTCGTTGCCATTGGCGTGATCCCCGCGCGGCCAGGTCGGATAGGCATTGTAGTCCGCCGGGTTGACGTTCTGGCTGGCACAGGTGGTGCCACCGCTGCCGCCGTCACCACCACCACTGCTGCCCAGCACCGCCTCGGCCAGGGCCGGGAAGTCGGACTTCAGACCTATGGTCTGGCTGCCGGCAATCAGGCGCATGCCGCTCGGCACACCGGCGGCCGGCAGGTAGTAGGTCATGGCCACTTCGACCTCGGTGCCCGGCGTCCAGGCTTTCCAGGCCGGCAGCGTCAGAGCCACCTTGTGGAAGTCCTTCTCATTGGCGATGCCGTCCGAGTTCTGGTTGCCGCCGCTCTCCACCACTTTCAGTCCCATGCCGCTCTGGTCGGTGATGGTGTCTGAGGTGGAGGTGGGGACCAGGAACTCGATGCGGGTGCCGCCCGGAATGGTCTGGGTCGACTTGTTGGTGAGCTTGAGGGTCGGGTTGATCGGGTAGTTGGAGTCCCCTTCCTTGAAGCCGGAGAGGCTCACGCCGATGTCGAGCTGGGCAGCCGGCGCCGGCAGATCATTCTGCTTCAGGGCCGCCTTGTCGGCCTTGCTAAACTTCTCGTAGGCGAGGCTGGTGAGGGTGCTGCCCATCACGTACTCGTTCTTCGCGGCGTCGAAGTCATAGTCCCCCGCCATCTCCCAGAACATGACGCCCCCCAGGCCCCGCTTGACGATGTAGTCGAGCTTGTGACCCATCTTAAATGCGAAAGGGGACTCCCTCCGACGTAGGTGGGAGGGGAATTTCGCCGGGGCGTCAGCCCCGCTGGTTTTGAATGTATTGCTTGATCACCTCCAACGGTGCTCCGCCGCAAGAGCCCG
>NZ_JABERS010000039.1:0-39950 GCF_013168745.1 Aeromonas sp. TW 6
GCAAGAAAAACCCGGCGTTGCCGACACACTGGCAAGTTCGCGCAGTGACCTATGAGGTGGCAGGCAAGGAGAAAACGGTCTTTACCTCCCTGCCCGTGGCGCGATTCAGCGCAGCTCAGGTGGCGACCCTGTACCACGAGCGCTGGGAAATCGAGCTGGGATACCGGGATATCAAAAGCGCGATGCAGCACAACGCCATCACGCTGAGAAGCAAGAAAGTGGACTTGGTCTATCAGGAGCTGTGGGGATTGCTGCTTGGATACAATCTGGTCAGGCGGGAGGCCAGCCAGGCCGCCGTAGCCCATCAGCGAGCGCCCAATGAGGTGAGCTTTAAGTTTGCCTGTCAGTTCATCGCGAACCAGATGGCAGTGATGGCGGGCGCGTTATCGCCAGCCCATACGCCACGGAGGTTGGCGGAGTTGCGGGGCTGCATAGGCGTCATGTTCATAGAAAAACGCCCCAGGCCATCGAGACCCAGGGCGGTGAAGATATCAAAGACCCGTTTTCCGGTAAATCGCAATGCGGCTCCGCTTAAGTGAACAGCATTGCGGGTTCATCCCGGGCTTTTTTTGTGAGCTTTTCATCCACCAACCTAGAGGCGGCGCAGGCACCACATGAAGTAAGCCCCCCCTAACAGGGTGGAGACCAGACCGACGGGCACCTCCTGGGGAAAGAGGATTTGCTGGCCGATCCAGTCCGCCGACACCATCAGCAAAGCACCACAGCCTGCGGCGCCGAGCAGGTGCCAGCGCGCCCTCACCAGCCCCATCAATCTGGCCAGGTGCGGCGCCAGCAGACCGGCAAAGGAGAGCGGGCCTATCACCATGGTGGCACTGGCGGTGAGCACGGCCACCAGCAGCAGGATGGTGAGCTGGGCACGGCCGAGATGGATCCCCAGAGCCGTCGCTACCGCCGGCCCCATGGGCATGAGATCGAGCCAGCGGCTCACCAGCAGGCAGGCTGCCAGCATCAGCAGCGCCAGCACCACCAGGGCAAGGGCCACCGGCTGGGTGACGTAATAGGTGGAGCCGGACATCCAGGAGAGCAGTTGCTGCACCCGCAGGTCGCCATTGACCAGGGCGATGGCCTGCAACGGCTCGAACAGCGCCGTGATGGCGATGCCAGACAGCAGTATCCGCTCCGGCTGGAAGCCGTTGCGCCGGTTGATAAGCACCAGCAGCAACAGGCAGGCGAAGGCGCCCACCAGCCCCCCCAGCAGCATCATGGGCAGCGGCAAGGCGGGCAGCAACAGGGCCGCCGCAATCACCCCCATGAAGGTGCCACCGCTCACCCCCAGCAGTTCGGGGCTCGCCATGGGGTTGTTGCTGACTCGCTGCAACAGGGTGCCTGCCAGCGCCAGCAACACGCCTGCGGCACCCGCAGCCAGCGTGCGCGGCAAGCGCCACTCCAGTTGGGCCTGCCACCGCAGCCAGCTCGGCCAGCCCCAGCCATCCATCCCCTGCCCAAACAACAGGGAGGCGATCACCGCCGCAGCCAGCCCCAACACCATCAGGCCAACAAGGCGAGTCGGCGCCGGATGGCGGGCCAACTGCAGGGAGGAGTTCGCCTTAGGCGCACTCTGCTTGATGCCAAGACGCGGGATCAGCCAGAGCAGCAGCGGCGCCCCCAACAGGGCCGTCATGGCGCCGGTCGGGATCAGCACAGGCCAGAACCGGCTCAGGGTCTGCAGCAGCAGATCGGTGGCCGCCAGCAACAGGGCGCCGAGGATGGGTGCCCACAGCAGCCGCTGGGCCAGTTTTCTGACCCCCAGCAGCCGCACCATGGCGGGCGCCGCCAGCCCGATAAAACCGATCAGCCCCACCACGCTCACCACGCAGGCGGTGATGAAGACCGCGAGGCCGAGGCCGGCGAATCTCAGGTGCTTGAGAGAGACCCCCAGGCTGCGAGCGCTGGCATCGTCCAGCTCCAGCACTGCCAGCGGGCGCACCAGCACCACCGCCAGCATCGCGGCCAGCAGCAACCGTGGCAGCAGATAGCCGACGCCGCTCCAGCTGTTCTGTGCCAGAGATCCGCTCCCCCACACCAGCAGCCCTTTGAGCTCCTCCTGGAAGAACAGCAGCAATCCCATGCTGATGGCGGCCAGATAGAGGTTGATCACCAGCCCTGCAAAGACGATGACCACGGGATTGAGCTGGCGGCGCCAGGCCAGGGCGAAGACCAGCCCCATGGCCAGGCTTCCCCCGGCCATGGCGACCCACTCCCGCCCGATCAGCAGCCAGGAGGGGGCGAGCAGGGTCACCATCATCAGTGCCAGCTGGGCGCCGGAGGCCACCCCCAAGGTGGTGGGCGAGGCCAGGGGATTGCGCAGCACCTGTTGCATCAGGGTACCGGCGAGCCCGAGGGCGGCACCGGCCAGCAGACAGATGGCAAGGCGCGGCAGCCAGCTGAAATGGACCACCGCCTGGCGGGCATCGTCCAGCTCGGGGGAGAACAGGGCCTGCCACCAGAGCGCCCCCGGCAGTTGACGCGCCAGCTCGGCGCAAGCCAGCCCCAGTGTCAGCACCAACAGGCAGAGACCCGGGCGCAGCAGGGGCGAAGAAAGAGAAGAGCTCATTGATTTGATCCCCCGGTTGCTCTGTGGACAGCCTGCTCCCGCAAGGCACCGTCCAGCAGGGTGGCGAAGCGGCGGGCCGCCAATATGCCACCAAAACTCCATGTCGCAGGCAGATGGATCACCGGATTGTTCTGTACCAGCGGGAGATGCTGCCACAATCCAGGCTCCTGAAGTTTTTCACCAACTCCTACGGGCACGGGGTCCACCACCACCAGCCTGGCATCCGGCATCCCGAGAAACTGCTCCAGGCTCGCGACCGAGAATCCCCAGGCATTGGTCTCTCCCTGCCAGGCGTTGCGAAGGCCGAGGCGCTGCATCACTGCCTCGAACAGGCTGCCACGGCCAAACACCCGCACATGGCGCTCATCGATGAATTGCACCACCAGCAAGGGGGGCAGATCGGCGGGCTGCGCCGCCTGCATCTGTGCCAGATCCTGCTCCAGTGCGGCGAGCTGGCGTTCGGCCTCCGCCTCTTTGTTGACCAGGGCAGCTATGGTCAGGGTCGCTTCCCGCAGTCGCTGCCACAGATCGGTGCCCGGTTCATACAGAGCGATGGAGTGCACCGGCGCGATGCGGGAGAGGGTCGGCGCCAGGGGGGCCGCCAGCGGCGAGATGAGAATAAGATCCGGTTTGAGCTCCGCCAGCAGTTCCCGGTTGGGTTGGGCACGCAGCCCGATATCGATCACCCCGGCAGGAAGCTGGGGTTCACCGACCCAGGCGCGATAGGGGGCCACATCCCCCACCGCCATCGGTGTCACTCCGAGCGCCAGCAGGGTTTCGGCTATGGTCCAGTCCACGGTGGCGATGCGGGGCGTGGCGCTGGTGGCGGTGACAAGCTGCCCGGCCTCCCCTGCCAGGGGCAGCAGCAGACTGAGCAGACAGGGCGCCATCTTCAATAAACGGTTCAAGAGCGGCCCCCGGTCAGACGATGGCGATGGCGTGGTCATGGGCCGGATGGCGAATGACCTCCATGGGGATGCCATAGATGGCGTTCAGGGTCTCCCCTGTCATGATCTGTTCGGGCTCGCCGTGGGTCAGCAGACGGCCGGAGTGCAGCGCCACCAGCCGATCGCAGAAACGGGAGGCCATGTTGATGTCGTGAATGACGATGATGACCCCGAGGTTGAGCTGGCGGCTGAGCTGCTTGACGAGCGTGAGCACCTCCACCTGATGGGCCACGTCCAGGGCGGCCAGCGGCTCGTCCAGCAGGATGAAACGGCTCTCCTGAGCCAGCAGCATGGCGAGCCAGACTCGCCCCCGCTCACCGCCGGAGAGGGTATCCACCATCCGATCGGCAAAGCGTTCGGTGTGGGTCAGGGCGATGGCACGCTCCACCTGACGGTGATCTTCCGCTCCCATCCGGCCCAGCAGTCCGCGCCAGGGGTAGCGCCCCATCTCCACCAGTTCGCGGCCGAGCAGGTTTTCGGCACTCGGCAGGTGCTGGGGCAGATAGGCCACCTGACGGGCAAACTCCCGGTTGCCCCAGGCAGACAACGGCTGGTCATCGAACAGGATCTCCCCGCCGCTGTGGGGTTGCTGGCGCGCCAGCAGCTTGATCAGGGTCGATTTGCCCGACCCGTTGTGGCCGATGAGGCCATAGACCCGACCTTGCTCGAAGCGAAGGCTGGTGGGGTGCAGCAGCATGCGGTCATTGACCGCGAAGCTGGCGGATTTCATCTCGAACATAAGCAATTCCTGTGCTGGCTTGCTGCCAGTCTCATCGGTGCCAGCATCAGGCCGGCACCTTGCCATCCAGATGGGCGACCGCATCCCGGCTCACCTGCTTGCGCTGCTCGCCGGTCAGTTCGGTGAGGCGGCCCTGGCGCATCTCCAGCAGGCGATCGGCCAGAGAGAAGTAGTGATCGTCGTGGCTGATGGCGATCACCGTCTTGCCCATCTCCTTGAGACGCGGCAACAGCACCTGATAGAAGATGCGGCGGAACTGGGGATCCTGATCCGCGGCCCATTCATCAAACAGCATCACCTCCCGCTGCTCTGCCAGGGCCAGCAGCAGGGCGACCCGCTTGCGCTGGCCCTGGGAGAGGTCGATATCGGCGATGAAGCCATCCTCGATGGCAAGCTTGCTGCCCATCTGCAACCGCTCAAGCCACTCGGCGACCAGCGCCTCTTTCGGCTCGGGCCCCAGCAAATGCTGGAACAGGTGGTAGTCGGTGAAGATGGCGGAGAAGAGCCCCAGATAGCCGTTGCGATCGGTGACCGGCTCCCCATCCAGCAGGATCCGGCCAGAGACCGGTTGATAGAGCCCGGTCAGCAGCATGGCCAGGGTCGACTTGCCGGATCCATTGCCACCGATGAGGAATATCTGCTCCCCCCGCTCGATCACCAGATTGATGGGGCCCACGGAGAAACCGCCCTCCCCCTGGTAGTGAAAGCTCACCTGCTCCAGCTCGATGCGCTGCCATGGGCGAGGCGCAGGCGGCAACGGGAACGCCTCGTCCGGCTCCGCCAGATTGAGGGCAGCTATCTTGTCGAACGCCACCTGGGCGGCGATCAAGGTCGGCAAGGCTCCGATCCCTTGTAGCAAGGGAGTGCGCAGGAACAGCAGGGTCAGGGCGAAGGTGGCGGCCACATTGGTGTTGGCCCAGCCCAGCCCGTTGGCCAGGAAGAAGACCAGGCCGATGGCACCCAGCATCATGATATTCGACCAGTTCACCGCGCTCAGGTGGTAGGTATCGGCGCGGATGATCTGCTCCCGGTAGTCCCGGGCATTCTGCTCATAGAGCTGGTGGTAGACGAAGTGGGCACGCTCGCGGTTGAGCGCCAGCTCCTTGCTCCCGGCGATGATGGACTGGTAGTTCTGGTAGAGCCTGTCTTCGGCCTGGCGCATGTGCGCCAGGTGGCGATAGACCCGGTTCACCAGCAGCCAGCCCACCACCATGGTCACGGTGACCCAGAGGGCGGTAACACCGAGCAAGGCGGGAGAGAGCAGGCCAAGGTAGATGATGGAGCCCAGGGTGAGCACCAGACCCTGTACCAGTTCCGGCAGGCGCACGAAGGCGATGGTGATCTGACCGATGTCGCTGGAAAGGGAGGCCAGGAGCGGCCCCTGCCCTATTTGACGCAGACGGGCGACGTCGGTATCCAGCAGTTGCTTGAGCAGGCGGCCACGCAACCGGTAGACGAAATGGTGACCCAGGGTGGTCAGGGCCAGCTGGGATCCGAGCGTGATCACCAGCAGCAGCAAGACAAGGCCGACAAGCTGACCCAGGATCGGCAGCGGATCCCCGACTGATTCGATAAGTGATTGATTGATGAAGGCAATGACGCCTATCCCGCTGACAGCACTCAGCAGGCTGAGCAGGGTAATGGCGATGAAGGGCCAACGGTATTGGCGATAAACCAGTGACAAGAGTTCCATGACAGGCCTGTAGATGAATGGAAGGAGGGCGGGAGCCTTCGCCCCCGCCCGGCCTGTCGCTTACCAGCGGTAGTTGACGGTGCCGACTATGCTGCGCGGCTCGCCGTAGTAGCAGTAGTAGTCGCAGCTCGCCACATAGGTGTCGTTCAGCAGGTTGTTGACGTTGATCTGGGCACGCCAGTTCTTGGCAAAGTCATACCCGATCATCGCATCCCATACAGTGTGTGCCGGTACCTGGGCGGAACCATAGATGGGGGTGTAGTCCGCATTCACCGCGCCGATGCCGACGCTGGAACCCACATAGCGCACGCCGGAACCCAGCTCAAGACCGGATACCGGGCCCTGCTGCACCTTGTAGTTGCCCCAGAAGGAGGCCTGGTGGCGCGGGATCAGGCTCGCACGACGATCGCCGTTGCCGGTGTCGTTGGTCTTGGCATCGGTATAGGTATAGGCAGCGGTCAGGCGCAAGGCCTCGGTGGCCTGCACGCTCCCCTCCAGCTCGACCCCCTGGGAGGTCACTTCACCGGCCTGGGTCTGCTGGCCGGAGCCGGTAGAGACCAGGGAGTTGGTCTGCTCCAGATCGAACAGCGCCAGGTTGATGTAGCCATCGAGGAAGCTGGGTGCGTACTTGACGCCGGTCTCGTAGAGCTTACCTTCCAGCGGCTTGTAGGAGTTGCCGGTGTTGGGGTCTATCCCCGGCAGCACTTCGAAGGATTCCGCATAGGCGAAGTAAGGGGAGAGACCGTTGTCGGCCAGGTACATCAGGCTGCCGGAGAGAGAGAGGTTGTCGTCGTACTGTTTCTCGTTCTTGCTCTTGGCTTCGCTGATGTTGTGGGTTTCCACGTAGTCGAAACGACCGCCCGCGGTCAGCAGCCAGCGATCATCCCAGCGGATCTGGTGCTGGGCATAGAGGCCGCTCTGGCCCTTGGTGCTCTTCTGATGGGTCGCGGTGGATTCATCAAAACCGGGGAAACCGCTGTAATCCGGGTTCATGGTGTTGATGGCGCCCATGCCATAGTTGTCGGCTTCCTGACCTTCATTCACATGGCGCTGCAGATCCACCCCCAGCAGCAGGGTCTGCTCCGTGCTGTCGGTGTTCCAGTAGCCCACCATCTGGTTGTCCATGGTGGCGCTCTTGGTATCCCCATCCCGGTAGACCAGGCCGCGGTAGGCGGTGGTGCCTTCATAGGTCGGGAAGATATAGGTCTGGCGCAGCAGCAGATCGTTGTAGTTGAAGCGAACGTTCTGCTTGAACTCCCAGGTCTGGTTGAGCTGGTGGGCCAGCTCGTACCCGGCGGAGATCTGGGTATTGCGATTGCGATCGTAATCCGGCTGGCTCAGGTTGGTGGAGGGATCGATCTGGCCGCCGGAGGTATTCAGGGTGCCATAGACCGGGAAGAAGCCGTTGGTCGGCACCCCTTCATCGTGCTTGAAGCTGGAGAGCAGCGTCAGCGTGGTGCGATCCGAAATATCCAGGGTCACGCTCGGCGCCAGATAGGCACGCTCGTTGTAGGTGCCGTCCAGCACGCCGTCCCGCTCGTTGTAGAGGGCCACCAGACGATACCGGCTGTTGTCGGTAAGGGTGTCGGAGACATCCACCCCGACCTGGCGCAGATCCCGGTTGCCCAGTTGCAGGTTCACCAGTCCCTGCGGGGTCGCGGTCGGACGCTTGCTGATGGCGTTGATGACGCCTCCGGGAGGGGCTTCGCCATACAGAATGGAGGCCGGGCCTTTGAGCACTTCCACGCTCTCAAGGCCGAAGGGCTCCGGGGTCCAGACATAGTAACCGGTGCTGAACAGGCGGTTGCCATCCAGGTAAGAAGCCGCATCGAAGCCGCGCACCTTGAACCAGTCAGCATCCGTGTCCGAACCGTAGGACTGGGACAGGACGCCGGAGCGATAGCGCAGGGACTCGTCTAGCTTGAGTACGGCGTGCTGGTCCAGCTCTTCGCGATTGACCACGGAAACGGCACGGGGGGTCTCTGCCATGGGGACCTCGACCTTCATGGCGGTCCCGGTCACGACCATGGTTTCACCCGCCTTGGGCAACTCTTTATCCGCCTGTTCCGCCGCCAACACGGGCAGGGACGCCAGCAGACAGGAGAGCGGCAGCAGTTGTGCGCCTCTCTTTCGCATCACGGCATTCGGGGTATTTTTTTGCGCAATCATATAAGTGTCTCAAATATCAATAAGTTATGTTTGATTTCTTATTATGGGTGCCCAATTGGACCGGTCAGCCCGGCGCCTCAGGCGAATAAAGCAGCGCCATGCTACTACAGGTGCCGTGATCGAATCGATTCAATAATTGCTAATCATTTGCATCTGCATTGTTAATTGATGTTTTGAAGTGTCGTTTGACAACGAAAGGTGCGATGAGGTCGCAACAGGCGGAAAGAAGGCGGCACAGTGGCCACGAGGCCGGTTTTGGCTGCAACAAAGTGGACAGGATCCTTATCCCCAAGCTTTATCCATATTTATCCACATGCTTTGGCGGTAAGATCCCCGCTCTTCACTTTTTCGATGACATCAGGATCCATTCCATGGCCAAACTCAACCTCGTCGTCGGCTCCATGCTGGGGGCCTCCGAATATGTCGCAGATCATGTGGTCGGCCTGCTTGAACAGGCGGGCCACCAGGCGGAGATCCACAACCCCGCCAGCCTGGCCAGGATCCTGACCGAGCCAGAAGCCATCGTGCTGGTGGTCACTTCCACCCATGGTGCGGGGGATGTACCCGACAATCTGCAGCCCTTTGCCCGGGATCTTGCCGAGCAGCAGCCGGATCTCGCCACCTTCAAGTACGGAGTGATCGCCCTGGGGGATCGCAGTTATGACACCTTCTGCCAGGGCGGCAAGACGCTGGATCGGCTGCTGGCCGGGTGCGGTGCCAGCCGGCTGGGGGATCTCCTGGAAATAGACGTGACCCAGCACGAGATCCCCGAAGATGCCGCAGAAACCTGGATCCACGACTGGATGACCTTGATCGGCTGATCAGAGCTAGGGAGATCCGGTCACGACCCCCGATCTCCCTGGTTATCCCCAGATCCCTATCCACCAGGTTATTAACAGGGGGATCCGGATAAGTTTTCCCCGAGAGCTCCCCACATGAGCTCGGATAATTGTGCATAACTTAGGTGCTAAGCTCTGTAAAACCTATAGTTATTCATGTATTAGATCTTGCCAACCATGTATCTGTGTATAAAAACCCATGTTATCCCCCCGTTCGCCCCCTCTGGATCCAAGCTTTTCCACAAGCAGCGATCGACCTTAACCGAATGATCTTTATGATCAAAAATGCCTTATCAACAGAAGTCGCGGATCCTAATAAAAGATCCAATAAAAGATCGATCTAAAGATCCTTAAGATCTATTTAACTGATCCCTGATCCATACTGATCCTGAAGTAGACGTTCCCCTCCGGATGCTAAACAGATAGAATGATCCGCCCTTCAGACCAGGCAAACAAAGATCTTCAGGCGTGCAGATCAAGGTGATCCCCAATGCAATACCATGAACAATTTGATGTGATCGTCGTCGGTGGCGGTCATGCAGGAACCGAAGCAGCAACAGCGGCAGCCCGCATGGGTCTCAATACCCTGTTGCTCACCCACAACATAGATACGCTGGGGCATATGTCCTGCAATCCGGCGATCGGCGGGATCGGCAAGGGACACCTGGTCAAGGAAGTCGACGCCCTTGGCGGGATCATGGCGCAGGCCATCGATCTCGGCGGGATCCAGTTCCGCACGCTCAACTCTTCCAAGGGCCCTGCGGTGCGGGCTACTCGTGCCCAGGCGGATCGCCTGCTGTACAAGGCTGTGGTGCGTCAGACCCTGGAGAACTACCCGAACCTGAAGATCTTCCAGCAGGCCTGCGACGATCTGGTCATGGACGGGGATCGCGTCGCCGGGGTCGTTACCCAGAGCGGGATCCGCATCAGCGGCAAGACGGTCGTACTGACCGTTGGCACCTTCCTCAATGGTCTGATCCACATCGGCATGGAGAACTACAAAGGGGGCCGCGCCGGGGATCCTCCCTCAATTGCCCTCGCCCAGCGCCTGCGTGAAATGCCGCTGCGCATCGATCGCCTCAAAACTGGCACGCCACCACGCATCGATGCACGCACCGTCGATTTTTCCGTGATGCAGCAGCAACATGGTGACGATCCTCGCCCGGTCTTCTCCTTCATTGGCAACGCCAGCCAACATCCGCGCCAGATGCCTTGCTACGTGACCCATACCAATGAGCAGACCCACGAGGTGATCCGCAACAACCTGGATCGCAGCCCCATGTACGCCGGGGTGATCGAGGGGATAGGCCCGCGCTACTGCCCGTCGATCGAGGACAAGATCACCCGCTTTGCCGACAAGACGGCGCACCAGATCTTTGTGGAACCGGAAGGCCTGACCACCCACGAGCTCTACCCGAACGGGATCTCCACCAGCCTGCCGTTCGACGTGCAGGTGCAGATCGTCCGGTCGATCCGTGGCTTCGAGAATGCCCATATCACCCGCCCTGGCTACGCCATCGAGTACGATTTCTTCGATCCGCGGGATCTCAAGGCCAATATGGAGAGCAAGTGCATCGAGAACCTCTTCTTCGCCGGCCAGATCAACGGCACCACCGGCTATGAAGAGGCCGCTGCCCAGGGCTTGATGGCCGGTCTGAACGCGGGCTTGCGCGCCCAGGGCAAGGAAGCCTGGCACCCACGCCGGGATCAGGCCTACATGGGCGTGATGATGGACGATCTCTCCACACTGGGGACCCGCGAACCCTATCGCATGTTCACCAGCCGTGCCGAATATCGCCTGCTGCTGCGGGAAGACAACGCGGATCTGCGCCTGACCGCCATCGGCCGCGAGCTGGGTCTGGTGGATGATCATCGCTGGAGCCTGTTCAATGCCAAGGTGGAACAGGTGGAGCAGGAACGTCAGCGCATGCGCTCGACCTGGATCCACCCGCAGCATCCGTCTCTGGAGGCCGTCAACGCCCTGGTCAACACTCCCCTGACCCGGGAGCAGAGCCTGGAAGAGCTGCTGCGCCGTCCGGAAGTGACCTACGATGCCCTGATGGCCATCGAGGGTGTGGGGCCTGCATTGACCGATGCGGCTGCCGCGGATCAGGTGGAGATCCAGATCAAGTACGCCGGTTATATCGAGCGTCAGCACGACGAGGTGGAGAAACAGCTGCGCAACGAAAACACCCTGCTGCCGCTGGATATGAACTACCGCGACGTGAACGGTCTTTCCAACGAGGTGATCGCCAAGCTCAACGATGCCAAGCCAGAGACCATTGGTCAGGCGTCCCGCATCTCCGGCATCACCCCTGCCGCCATCTCCATCTTGCTGGTGCACCTGAAGAAACACGGCCTGCTGCGTAAAACCGCCTGAGGAATTCCCCGTTGGACAACATGCTGCAAAGATTGAACGGCCTGCTCATGCAGGCCGGAATTGTTATCACCGAAACCCAGAAGACCCAGTTGGTGCAGTTGGTCGAGTTGCTGCACAAGTGGAACAAGGCTTACAATCTCACCTCGGTGCGAGATCCGGACGCCATGCTGGTCAAGCATATCCTCGACAGCCTGGTGGTGAGCCCTCACCTGCACGGTGAACGCTTCATCGATGTGGGGACCGGCCCGGGTCTGCCCGGACTGCCGCTGGCCATCATCAATCCGGACAAACAGTTCGTGCTGCTCGACAGCCTGGGCAAGCGGATCAACTTCATCCGCCAGGTGATCCTGGAACTGGGGTTGACCAATGTGACCCCTGTCAAATCCCGAGTGGAGGAGTATCAACCCGAGACCGGATTTGATGGTGTACTGAGCCGGGCTTTCGCCTCCCTGGAGGACATGCTGAGCTGGTGTCATCATCTGCCGTCACCCGAGGGCAGCTTCCTGGCGCTCAAGGGACAATACCCCGAGCAGGAGCTGGCACAGTTGCCTGACAGCATTCGTCTGGTTGCCACCCACAAGCTGGTGGTGCCGGAACTGGAAGGCGAACGCCATCTGCTGGAGTTTAAAGCCATCCAGCCCGAATAGGGCCGCCGCATTCATTTAGGGGACAGTGTGGGAAAAGTCATTGCCATAGCCAACCAGAAGGGTGGAGTGGGTAAAACCACCACCTGTGTGAATCTGGCCGCCTCCATGGCCGCTACCCGGCGCAAGGTGCTGGTGATCGATCTGGATCCGCAGGGCAATGCCACCATGGGCAGTGGCGTCGACAAGTACGATGTCGAACGCACTGCCTATGAACTGCTGATCGAAGATGCCCCCATCGGCGAGGTGATCATCCCCGAAACCTCGGGAGGCTATCACCTGATTGCCGCCAATGCCGACGTGACCGCGGCAGAAATCCGCCTGATGGAGTTTTTTGCCCGCGAGATCCGCCTGCGCAACGCCCTGGCCTCGGTCAGGGACAAGTACGACTACGTCTTCATCGACTGCCCGCCTTCTCTCAACATGCTGACGGTGAACGCCATGGCCGCCGCCGACTCCGTGCTGGTGCCCATGCAGTGCGAATACTATGCGCTGGAAGGGCTGACCGCCCTGGTGGACACCATCAGCAAGCTGGCAGCCGTGGTCAATCCGGAGCTCAAGATCGAAGGGGTGCTGCGCACCATGTTCGATCATCGCAACCGGCTGGCCAATGATGTGTCCGATCAGCTGAAACAGCATTTCGGGGATAAGGTCTATCGCACCATCATTCCCCGCAACGTAAGACTGGCGGAGGCGCCGAGCTTTGGCGCGCCAGCCATGCACTATGACAAATCATCGGTGGGGGCCAAGGCCTATCTGGCCCTGGCTGGCGAGATCCTGCGCCGCCAGGAACAGGAGTCCCAGCCGCTCACCGCAGATCGAGAGAGCATATGACGCCGAAGAAACGTGGGCTGGGCAAGGGGCTGGACGCCCTGCTCAGCACCAGCACGGCCGCCCGCCAGAAACAGGTGATGAGCGACCAGCGCACCGAACAGGCCATGGCCCCGACCAATCAGGGGGAATTGCGCAAGCTGCCGGTGGAGTGGTTGCAGTCCGGCAAATACCAACCGCGCAAGGATATGTCCCAGGATGCGCTGGAGGAGCTGGCCAACTCCATCCGTGCACAAGGGGTGATCCAGCCCATCGTGGTTCGCTCCATCGGTGAAAACCGTTTCGAAATCATTGCTGGTGAACGCCGCTGGCGCGCCTCCCAGCTGGCCCGTCTCGAAGTGGTGCCCTGCCTGGTCAAGGATGTCGCCGACGAGGCGGCCGTCGCCATCGCACTCATCGAGAACATCCAGCGTGAAGATCTCAACGCCATCGAGGAGGCCGTCGCCCTCCAGCGCCTGCTGACGGAGTTCGAACTGACTCACCAGCAGGTTGCCGAGGCGGTAGGCAAGTCCCGCACCACGGTCACGAACCTGCTGCGTCTCAACCAGCTCAACGAGGACGTGAAGCGCTTCGTGGAACACGGCGACCTCGACATGGGGCATGCCCGTGCCCTGCTGGCCCTGAGCGGTCAGGCCCAGTCAGAGCTGGCCAAACTGGTGGCCCAGAAGGGGCTGACAGTGCGAGATACCGAGAAGCTGGTGCAAAAAGCACTGGAACCGGCAAAAACCAGGGTTGAACCCGTCCGCGATCCGCAGTTTGGTTATCTCGAGCGCCAGATTTCTGAAAAAATTGGCAATCAGGTGCAACTTCAGCCGGGCAAGAAAGATAGCGGCAAGTTAGTAATAAGTTACGATAACTTGGCAGATTTGGACCGGGTATTGGGCTATTTTGGCCTGTCAGAATCGTGATTTTTACGCTTTTTGTAGTAATAAAACATCCATTACTTTCGATATGAACATAACCTTAATTTCGCGCGGAAAGCCGCAAAAATTAAGGATTTTTGCCATGTTGCAATAGCCGTCTTCACGGGTATAATTTGACCGGCTTTTCGAGCTGTGAACCTGGGGTCTTCGGATCCCGATTTTTTACAGTTCTGTAATGTTCAGGGGTAGGTTGGTGAAGCAGAAAATAGCCTTGGAAGGTTTGACGCTGGCCTTGGCTATGCTCGTTTGTCAGCTGGTCCTGATCCTGGCGATCGCCACCGTCTGGTTTTATCAGGCGGGAGAGTTCGCCGGACAATCCTCTCTCTACGGAGGGGGGATGTACTGGGTTCCTCAAGCCCTGTTCACGCTCTGGGTTCTGCGCCGCAAGGTGACGAAAGAGAGCGTAGGCCTGGTTTTGCGGGACTTTTATGGTGGGGCAGGGATTAAGCTCATTACTACAACAGGACTTTTCGCCCTGCTGTTTGGCGCCGGGATTGAGGTCGACACCGCCTCGTTCTTCGCCACTTATATCCTCGCCCTCGTTGTACAGTGGATAGTTTCATTCACGCTTAACAACCACTATTAGGAAAACTCATGTCTGCAACCGGAGAAGTCCTGACTCCTCAGGGATATATCTCCCACCACCTGACCCACCTGCAGGTAGGGTCCGGGTTCTGGACGGTGAATATCGATTCCATGATATTTTCCGTCGTGCTAGGCGCCCTGTTTATCTGGTTGTTCCGCAAGGTTGCCGTCAAGGCCACCAGCGGTGTGCCCGGTAAGCTGCAGTGCTTTGTGGAGATGCTGGTCGAGTTTGTGAATGGTAACGTCAAGGACATCTTTCATGGTCGCAACAAGGTCATCGCACCTTTGGCCCTGACGGTGTTCGTGTGGATCTTCCTGATGAACTTCATGGACCTGATCCCCGTTGACTTTATCCCTCACGCTGCACAGTTGATGGGTGTTCCCTATCTGCGTGTGGTTCCCTCTGCTGACGTTAACATCACCATGTCCATGGCTTTGGGCGTGTTCTTCTTGATCCTGTACTACAGCATCAAGGTCAAGGGTATCAGCGGGTTCGTGAAGGAGCTGACGCTTCAGCCTTTCAATCACCCTGCTGCCATCCCGGTTAACTTCATCCTTGAAACCGTCACGTTGATTTCCAAGCCTGTTTCATTGGGTCTGCGACTGTTCGGCAACATGTATGCTGGCGAACTGATCTTCATCCTGATTGCGGGTTTGTTACCCTGGTGGTCACAGTGGATCCTGTCCGTGCCTTGGGCAATCTTCCACATCCTGATCATCACTTTGCAGGCGTTTATCTTCATGGTTCTGACCATCGTCTATCTGTCGATGGCGCAGGAAGACCATGGTTGATGCAACTCAAATAATCCTTTTTATACAATCAATTACATCTAAATAAATGGAGATCCTCATGGAAAACTTGAACATGGACCTGCTGTACATCGCTGCTGCAATGATGATGGGTCTGGCGGCTATCGGCGCCTCCATCGGTATCGGTATCCTGGGTGGCAAGTTCCTGGAAGGTGCAGCTCGTCAACCTGACCTGATCCCTGTTCTGCGTACCCAGTTCTTCATCGTGATGGGTCTGGTGGATGCGATCCCGATGATCGCCGTTGGTCTGGGTCTGTATGTGATGTTTGCGGTTGCCTAAGTCATTACGACTCACGCAGAACCCATTAACTAACTAAAGAGGACATCGGCTGTGAATATCAACGCCACCCTCCTCGGCCAAGCAGTTGCTTTTTTCATCTTCGTAGTGTTTTGCATGAAGTACGTATGGCCGCCGCTGATGGCTGCCATCGAAGCCCGTCAGAAAGAAATCGCTGACGGCCTCTCTTCTGCAGAACGTGCCAAGAAAGATCTGGAGCTGGCCAAGGCCAACGCCACCGATCAGCTGAAAGAAGCCAAGCTTCAGGCTGCTGAAATCATCGATCAGGCCAACAAACGCAAGGCCCAGATCATTGATGAGGCCGCTGTCGGAGCCCAAGCTGAGCGGGAAAAAATCCTGGCTCAGGGCCGTGCAGAGATCGAAGCTGAACGTCATCGTGCCAAAGAAGAACTGCGCAAGCAGGTTGCTGCTCTTGCCATCGCGGGTGCAGAGAAGATCCTGGCACGCCAAATCGACCAGGCTGCCAACAGCGACATCGTCGACAAACTGGTAGCAGAACTGTAACGGGAACGGGGCTATGTCTGAACTGACTACAATCGCTCGCCCCTACGCCAAGGCTGCTTTCGAGTTTGCCGTTGAGCACAAGGCGGTTGACCAATGGCTGGAGATGCTCGATTTCGCCGCTCAGGTGGCTGAAAACGAGACCATGCACAGCCTGGTAAACGGCTCCGTTGCTGCCGAAGAACTGGCAAAGCTGTTTGTCGGTGTCTGCGGTGAGCAGCTCAACGAGCACGGTCAGAACCTGATCCGGGTGATGGCCGAGAATGGTCGCTTGGGTGTGCTGCCGGCGGTCGTTGCCGAATTCGTCGCGCTCAAGGCTGAACTGGACAAAGAAGTTCAGGCTGACGTGATTTCGGCGATCGAACTGACCGACCAGCAGAAAGCCAATATTCAGGCTTCTCTGGAACAACGTCTCGCGCGCAAAGTGAAGCTGAATTGCAGCACAGATGCGTCCTTGATGGCCGGGGTGCTCATCAAGGCCGGTGATCTCGTTATCGACGGCACGGTCCGCGGTAAGCTGGATCGCATGGCCGATGCGCTGCAATCTTGATTGGGGTATTAGAGCATGCAACTGAATTCCACTGAAATCGCCGAGCTGATCAAGCAGCGCATTGCGCAGTTTGATGTCAAAAGCGAAGCGCGTAACGAAGGTACCATCGTTTCTGTAAGCGACGGTATCATTCGTATCCACGGTCTGGCCGATGCCATGCAGGGTGAGATGATCGAGCTGCCGGGCAACCGCTTCGCTCTGGCATTGAACCTGGAGCGTGACTCCGTTGGTGCCGTAGTAATGGGTCCCTATGCCGATCTGGCCGAAGGGATGAAGGTAAAGGGTACCGGCCGCATTCTGGAAGTGCCGGTCGGTCGTGGTCTGTTGGGCCGGGTGGTCAACACCCTGGGTCAGCCGATCGACGGTAAGGGTCCGGTAGACAACGACGGCTTCTCGCCGATCGAAGTGATCGCCCCGGGCGTTATCGAGCGTAAGTCTGTTGACCAGCCAGTCCAGACCGGTCTGAAAGCCATCGATGCCATGATCCCTATCGGTCGTGGCCAGCGTGAGCTGATCATCGGTGACCGCCAGGTTGGTAAGACCGCCATCGCCATCGACACCATCATCAACCAGAAAGATTCCGGCATTAAGTGCGTCTACGTTGCGATCGGCCAGAAGGCCTCCACCATCGCCAACGTGGTGCGCAAGCTGGAAGAGCACGGCGCCCTGGCCAACACCATCGTGGTCGTGGCTTCTGCCTCCGAAGCGGCTGCTCTGCAGTACCTGGCTCCCTACGCCGGTTGCTCCATGGGCGAGTACTTCCGTGACCGCGGCGAAGACGCACTGATCATCTATGATGACCTGTCCAAGCAGGCCGTTGCCTATCGCCAGATCTCCCTGCTGCTGCGCCGTCCGCCTGGACGTGAAGCTTACCCGGGTGACGTCTTCTATCTGCACTCCCGTCTGCTGGAGCGTGCTGCTCGCGTCAACGCCGAGTACGTAGAGAAGTTCACCAACGGTGCCGTGAAAGGCCAGACCGGTTCCCTGACCGCCCTGCCGATCATCGAAACCCAGGCCGGTGACGTCTCCGCGTTCGTTCCGACCAACGTGATCTCCATCACCGATGGCCAGATCTTCCTGACCTCCCAGCTGTTCAACTCCGGTATTCGTCCGGCGGTTGACCCGGGTATCTCCGTATCCCGTGTGGGCGGTGCTGCTCAGACCAAGATCGTCAAGAAGCTGTCCGGTGGTATCCGTACCGCGCTGGCCCAGTACCGCGAACTGGCGGCATTTGCCCAGTTCTCTTCCGACCTGGACGATGCCACTCGCAAGCAGCTGGATCACGGTCAGAAAGTCACCGAGCTGATGAAGCAGAAGCAGTACTCTCCGATGAGCGTGGCCCAGCAATCCCTGGTGCTGTTCGCCGCCGAGAAGGGTTATCTCGCCGATGTCGAACTGAGCAAGATCGTCGACTTCGAAGCCGCTCTGCTCTCTTACGCCAATACCCAGCATGCCGAGCTGATGGCTGAAATCAATGCCAAGGCCGACTACAACGACGCGATCGTTGGCAAGCTGACTGCGTTGCTGGATGACTTCAAGGCAACCCAGACCTGGTAAGCGTGTGTGGCAGCGCAAGCTGCCACCTGATGGAGAGAAGAGATGGCCGGCGCAAAAGAGATACGTAACAAGATCGGGAGTGTGAAGAACACTCAGAAGATCACCAGCGCTATGGAAATGGTGGCAGCGAGCAAGATGCGCCGTGCGCAGGAACGCATGTCTGCCAGCCGTCCGTACGCTGAAACCATGCGCAAGGTGATCGGCCATATCGCTCAGGGGAACTTGGAATACAAGCACCCCTACCTCATCGAACGTGAGGTGAAGCGAGTGGGTTACATCGTCGTCTCCACCAACCGTGGCCTGTGTGGTGGTCTGAACATCAACCTGTTCAAGGCTGCCCTCAATGATATGAAGCAATGGAGCGCGAAAGGTGCCAAGGTTGACCTGGCATTGATCGGTAACAAGGCCTCCAACTTCTTTGAACGGCACGGCGCCAAGGTGAAAGCCCACGTCTCCGGACTGGGTGATAACCCGAGCGTCAATGACCTGATCGGTTCAGTGAAGGTCATGCTGAAGGCTTACGACAACGGTGAGATTGACAGGCTGTATCTGGTGTACAACAAGTTCGTCAACACCATGGTTCAGCAACCAAAAGTCGATCAACTGCTGCCTTTGCCCGTAACAGAAGACAGCAAGCTCGCCAAGAAGCACCACTGGGACTACCTCTATGAGCCGGATCCCAAGCAACTGCTGGATACCCTGCTGATTCGCTACGTCGAATCCCAGGTCTACCAGGGTGTGGTAGAAAACTTGGCAAGTGAACAGGCAGCCCGAATGGTTGCCATGCAAGCCGCGACTGACAACGCCGGCAACCTGATTAACGATCTGCAACTGGTATACAACAAGGCCCGTCAGGCCAGTATTACCCAGGAGCTCACAGAGATCGTTTCCGGTGCTGCTGCGGTGTAAGGCAAGGGTTATCAAAGGTTTAGAGGATTTGACATGAGTAACGGTTTCATCGTCCAAATCATCGGCGCTGTGGTGGACATCGAGTTCCCGCAGAATGCCGTGCCCCAGGTGTACGATGCACTGAAGGTTGTCAGCGAAGGCCAAGGCCAGGGTCTGGTACTGGAAGTTCAGCAACAGATCGGCGGCGGCGTCGTGCGTTGCATCACCATGGGTTCCTCCGACGGTCTGCGTCGTGGGTTGGAAGTAGTTAACAGCGGCAAGGCCATCCAGGTACCGGTCGGTACCTCGACCCTGGGCCGTATCATGAACGTACTGGGCGACCCCATCGACGAGAAGGGTCCGATCGGCGAAGAAGAGCGTTGGTCCATCCACCGCGAAGCCCCCAGCTACGAAGATCAGTCCAACAGCACCGAGCTGCTGGAGACCGGCATCAAGGTTATCGACTTGGTATGTCCGTTCGCCAAGGGTGGTAAGGTTGGTCTGTTCGGCGGCGCCGGTGTAGGCAAGACCGTCAACATGATGGAGCTGATCCGTAACATCGCGATCGAGCACAGCGGTTACTCCGTGTTCGCCGGTGTAGGTGAGCGTACCCGTGAGGGTAACGACTTCTACCACGAGATGATGGAGTCCAACGTACTGGACAAAGTATCTCTGGTTTACGGTCAGATGAACGAGCCGCCCGGAAACCGTCTGCGCGTGGCGCTGACCGGCCTGACCATGGCCGAGAAGTTCCGTGACGAAGGTCGTGACGTGCTGTTCTTCGTGGACAACATCTACCGTTACACCCTGGCCGGTACCGAAGTATCCGCACTGCTGGGCCGTATGCCCTCCGCAGTAGGTTACCAGCCGACCCTGGCCGAGGAGATGGGTGTTCTGCAAGAGCGCATCACCTCCACCAAGACCGGTTCCATCACCTCCGTACAGGCCGTTTACGTGCCTGCGGATGACTTGACCGACCCGTCTCCGGCGACCACCTTCGCCCACCTGGATGCGACCGTCGTACTGTCCCGTCAGATCGCGGCTCTGGGTATCTACCCGGCCGTTGACCCGCTGGACTCCACCTCCCGTCAGCTGGATCCGCTGGTGGTTGGCAAGGAGCACTACGAGACCGCTCGTGGTGTCCAGACCGTACTGCAGCGCTACAAGGAGCTGAAGGACATCATCGCCATCCTGGGTATGGATGAACTGTCAGAAGAAGACAAACTGACCGTAGCCCGTGCCCGTAAGATCGAGCGTTTCCTGTCCCAGCCGTTCTTCGTGGCCGAAGTATTTACCGGTTCTCCGGGCAAATACGTGCCGCTGAAGGAAACCATCCGTGGCTTCCAGGGCATCCTGAAGGGCGAGTATGACGATCTGCCGGAGCAGGCGTTCTACATGGTTGGCGGCATCGACGAAGTCGTCGAGAAGTCCAAGAAACTGTAAGCCTCGATAGGAGGGCCCATGGCTGAGATGATCTCCTTTCACCTGGATGTGGTGAGCGCCGAAGGAAAACTGTTTTCCGGTCGCGTGCAATCTGCCCAGGTATCAGGCTCCGAAGGTGAGCTGGGTCTCCGCCACGGTCATGCTCCGTTGCTGACTGCCATCAAGCCGGGCCTGGTCCGCTTGATCAAGCAAAATGGTAGCGAAGAGGTGCTGTACATCTCCGGCGGTATGCTGGAAGTACAACCCGAAGCCGTGACCGTGCTGGCCGATACTGCCATTCGCGCCGACGATCTGGATGAGGCGAAAGCCCAGGAAGCCAAGCGTCGTGCCGAAGAGCGGATCAACAGCTCCCATGGTGATATCGACTATGCTCAGGCGTCTGCCGAGCTGGCCAAAGCGATGGCCCAGTTGCGGGTTATCGATATCGTCAAAAAGAATTACCGTTAATCACGGTGATGCAAAAAGCGACCTTCGGGTCGCTTTTTTTTTGCTCGTTGGATAGACTCCGCCCAGCATTTCCACCTGTTTCAAAGGCTAGCTATGTCTCTCAACGTCGTGATCCTGGCTGCGGGCAAAGGCACCCGCATGCGTTCCTCCCTGCCCAAGGTGCTGCACCCCGTTGCCAGCAAGCCCATGGTCTCCCATGTGATCGAGACCGCCCGCCAGATCGGTGCCGAACAGCTGCACCTGGTCTATGGCCACGGCGCCGAACTGCTGAAGGAGCGGATCCAGGCATCCGACCTGAACTGGGTGCTGCAGGCCCAGCAACTGGGGACCGGCCATGCCGTCGCCCAGGCCATTCCGTTCTGGCATGACGAAGACGACGTGCTGGTGCTCTACGGCGATACCCCGCTGATCCAGCCCGAGACCCTGCAACGGTTGCTGGCGGCCAAGGCAGACGATGGCATGGCGCTGCTGACCGTGGTACTGGACAACCCGACCGGCTATGGCCGCATCGTGCGGGAACACGGCCAGGTGGTCGGCATTGTCGAGCAGAAGGATGCCAACGCCGAGCAACTCGCCATCCGTGAAGTGAACACCGGCGTGCTGGTGGCCAACGGTGGTCAGCTGCGCAGCTGGCTCTCCCGCCTGGACAACAAGAATGCACAGGGCGAGTTCTATCTGACCGACGTCATCGCCATGGCCCATGGGGATGGCTGTGCCATCGCCGCCGTCCACCCGGACAGCGCCATGGAAGTGGAAGGGGCCAACAACCGGGTGCAGCTGGCGGCGCTCGAGCGCAGCTACCAGCAGATGCAGGCCGAGAAGCTGATGATCGCCGGCGCCACCCTGATCGATCCGGCCCGTTTCGATCTGCGGGGTTCCCTGGAAATCGGGGAGGAGGTGGTGATCGACGTCAACGTCATCATCGAAGGCAAGGTGGTGCTGGGCAATCACGTGCGCATCGGTGCAGGCAGCGTATTGAAGGATTGCGTGATCGGCGACCACTCCGAGGTGAAACCTTACTCCGTCATCGAAGGTGCGCAAATTGCCGACCAGTGCTCGGTCGGGCCCTTTACCCGCCTGCGCCCGGGTGCCGTGCTGGAGCAGGATGCCCATGTCGGCAACTTCGTCGAGATGAAGAAGGCCCGGCTGGGTGTGGGCTCGAAGTGCGGTCATCTGACCTATCTGGGCGATGCGGAGATCGGTGCCAAGGTGAACATCGGTGCCGGCACCATCACCTGCAATTACGACGGGGTGAACAAGTTCCAGACCATCATCGAGGACGATGTCTTCGTCGGCTCCGATACCCAGCTGGTGGCGCCGGTGCGGATCGGCAAGGGGGCGACCCTGGGAGCGGGTTCCACCATCACCAAGGATGTGGCGGAAAACGAGCTGGTGATCACCCGGGTGCCCCAGCGCCACATTCCGAACTGGCCCCGTCCGGTCAAGAAGAAGTGATGCCCGATCAATGAAATGCAAACCGGCGCCCGAGGGCGCCGGTTTTTTTGCTTATGGCTGATGGCTGGTGTTACTGGTCGATGGCTGGGGGGCCGCCCATGCGGTGGCGGAGGGACTGCTCTCCATCACCTGATACCAGTCGAGCTTGCGAGTCAGCCCCATGACAAGCGCCAGGGTGGCGAACAGCAGCAGGGCGCCGAGCAACAGGGCTGTCTCCTCGGCCTGCAGCAGCCCGAACAGAATGGCGTAGACCAGCCCCAGCAGGGCGGCGAATCCCATGCCCTGTTTCGGGCCGCCCAGCACATGGCTCAGGTAGAAGCCATTGAGGGCCACACTGGCCAGGGCGGCAATGAGATAGGCCCAGGTAAAGCCGAGATGCTCGGTCAGCGCCAGCAGCACCAGATAGAAGATGGCCAGCCCCATGCCCACCAGCGCGTACTGGATGGGGTGTACCCGCAGCCCCTTGAGCAGCTCGAACATGAAGAAGCTGATGAAGGTGAGGCCGATGAACAGCAGGGCATATTTGGCGGCCCGCTCGTTCAGCTGATAGTGATCCACCGGTTGCACCAGGCTGACGCTGAATGACGGCAGTTTGGTGCCCGCTCCCTTCATCATGCGGTTGAAGCGGCTCTCCATGTCGGTGGCGAACCAGCTGGTCTGCCAGCTTGCCTCGAACCCTTGATCCGCAAGGGTGCGTTCACCGGGCAGAAAGTCGCCGAGAAAATTGGGATGGGGCCAGTTGCCGCTCAGGTGAAACCGGCTGTCCTGTCCGAGCGGCACCACTTCCAGCGCGTTCATGCCCTGCAGATCCAGCTCGATGTGAAAGCGGCCATCTTCGTCTGGCAAGGCGTCGAGCGGGGCATGGATCCCCACTCGCCCGTCCCCCAGCTGGGCGCCAGGGGCAAACGGGATGCGTTGCTCCCCCCATTGCAGTTCGGGTACGCGGCTGATACCCCGGGCATCGGAGAGGATCAGGCTGAGATAGGGTTTACCCGGCACCAGGGCGGGATCCGCCGGGTCGAAGCTCAGGTTCGGGTTGCCGGCCACCAGCCCCTTGTCAGCCAGGCTGGTGGGCATCAGGCCGGAGAGAGAGAGGCGACTGTGATAAATCTGGGCCTGATAGATGCCGAGCTTGCGCGGGGTCACCTCCATGCTGGCCCGCACGTCCAGCCTCTTGGGCAGCAGGTAGCGATAGACCTGCTCCTTGCGCACGAAATGTTTGCCATCCTGCTCGACGGTAACGGCCCGGGTATAGGGTTGTACCAGTACGGGCCCCATCAGGCGCTGGGGCCCGCTGTGGCTGGCCATGATGCTGTGAATGGCCTGACTGCGATAGGCCTGGCGCTCCCGATTCAGCTCCATGATGGCGTGAACCGGGATCATCATCAGCAGGCAGAGCAACAGCAGCAGGGCGATCTTGTGGGTGAAAATCTGTTTGACCATGACACGTCTCCTTGTTGTTGAACGGGAGTGTGCCGGGGTCGCGTGAAGGGAGGATGGGGCAGTGTGAAGTAGTGGTGAAGGGGGATAAAAAAACCGGCGCCAGGCGCCGGTGTTGCTGGCATCAGAGTGTCTTCAACCGGGCCGGCAGGGCGGCGAACACCTCCTCCCTGGCCCTGAGGGAAGCGAACTGCTTGCCCGGCTTCTGGATTACGGTGTGGACGAAGATGAGCGTCTTGCCCTGTTTGCTGGCCCAGCCGACGAACCAGCCGATCTGCTGCTCCCTGTCCAGGCTGCCATCCAGCAGCTTGGGGTAACCCATGCCGGTCTTGCCGTGGATCTGCCAACCGTCGATGTCGGGCTGACGCATCAGGTTGGCGGTATGGTGCAGGGTCTTGGCGGAGACCGGCAGCTTGCCGCTCACCATCTTGCCAAGGAAGCGGGCTTGCTCCTGGGGGCTGATGGCGAGGCTGGCGCTGAGCCAGGCCTGGGTCAGACCGTCGTGCTTGCCTGGGTTGCCTTCGAGATCCCGGTTGCCGTAGTCGAAGCTGTCCACGTAGTGCTGGAAGCGAGCCTCTCCCAGCCACTCGGTGAGGCGCTGCGAGTACCAGATGACCGAGAATTGCATCCAGCTGCTCGGGGTGGTGGTCTGTTTCCACTCCGGCAGGAAATCAGGATCACCGGCCTTGAACGGCAGGGCCGGCAGTTGTTCATCCACCAGGAAGCCGCTGTCATAGCCCATCAGTGCCAGCGGGATCTTGAAGGTGGAGGCCGGGGTCAACTGGGCGGCACAGTCCCCCTGGGTGCTGACGGGTTTGCCGGTGCCGTCGGCAAACAGCATGCAGCCAGAAGCGGCGCTGGCAGGCAGTGCACAGAAGAGGCCAGCGGCAAGCAGACCGGACAACAGCATACGGGGCATATCTATCTCCTTGATTAATATGAATGCGCATCGACGGGGACGGTCGTCATCGAGGAGGTGCAGCTTAGCCCGGCTCTGTGTGCTTGGTGTGAAGTGTCCTCAGTTGCCGGGCAGCCAGAGTGTGGCCAGCACCCCCCCGTCCGGCTGATTGGCAAGAGCAAGATGGCCGCCATGCTGGCGTGCCACCTCCATGGCAAAACTGAGCCCGAGGCCGCTGCTCTTGCCCTTGTCTGGCCTTGGCAGGGAGTAGAAACGCTCGAAAATCCTGGGCAGCGCAAAGTCGGGAATGCCTGGCCCCTGATCCCGCACCCGGAAGCAATAACCCCCCTCCTCCATGGCGCCGCTCAGCACCAGGGTACTGCCGGCGGGGGCGAAATCGAGGGCGTTGTCCAGCAGGTTGCCAAGGGCCTGCTCCACCAGCAGGGGATCCCACTTCTGCTTCTGACTTTCCCCCAGCTCGGCGTGCAGGGCGATCTGGCGGCGCTGGGCCTGGATCTGGCGGGCATCGAGCACCCGTCTGCCCAGCCGGGCCGGCTCAACGGATTGTCTGTCCAGCCCCTGCCCTGATTCGAGGCGGGCGAGTTGCAGCATGCGCTCGATCAGCTGCTGCATGCGGGCCGTCTCCAGATTGATGTTGCCGATAAAGCGCTTTGCGATGTCCGGCGGCGGCGCCTCGGCCAGAATCTCCCCCGCCCCGCGAATGGCCGCCAGCGGGCTTTTGAGCTCGTGGGTCAGGCTGTGGACATAGGCCTCGATATAGGCCTTGCCGTCCAGTTGGCGGCGCATGGTTTCCAGGGAGTGGCCTAGCCTGTCCAGTTCGGGGCTGTAGAGGCGCGGCAGGCTGGCGGGCTGACCCTGGCTGATTGCATCCGCATAGTGCACCAGCTTGCCGATGGCGCGGTTGAGCCACCACACCAGCAAGGCGCCGATGAGCAGCGAGATGAACAGCAGCAGGGCCGCCCCTTTCAGCAACTGCTGTTCGCTGCGCTCTATCATGGGCTGCAGGGTGCTGTTGGGCTTGGCGACGGTGAGGGAGCCGAGGATGTCATCCCCTTCCCGCAGCGGGGCGGCCACGTGCATCACCGAGCTGGCGGGATCGTCGGGGTCGCTGCGGGTGCTGCGGGCGCCATATTCGCCGCGCAGGGTCAGGTAGACGTCGTTCCAGCGCGAGTAGTCCTTGCCCAGATCCACCCCGTCCGAGTCGTAGACCACCCTGCCTTTTGCGTCGGTCACATAGATGCGGTACTCCGCCTGCTGCTTGAGGTGGCCATCGATGAGTGCATTGATGGGACTCTGGTTGAGGCGGGCGAAGGCGCTGGCCAGCCGGCCATTCGCCATCTTTCCTTCCTGCATGTCGTCCAGGGCCAGGGGGGCCAGCATCTGCGCCATGTCTACCAGGGTGTCTTCGGTGGCGCTGCGCACCCCGGGCTTGATCTCCTCGACGAAGATCTCCAGCACGAACCAGGCGGCCAGGGCGAAGATCAGCACCAGGCCGCACAGCAGTTGCAATCCGATTCTCATCTCATCCCCCTGCCGATGCCCGGCCACCCTGAGTTCATGCCAGCTCCAGACTGTAGCCCAGCCCGCGGTGGGTCAGGATCAGGTTGGCTTCCGGGTCCCGTTCCCTCAGCTTGGCGCGCAGGGTCTTGATGTGGGTATCGACGGTGCGGTCCAGGCTCTCCTCCGCGTCCTGCCACACCAGCTCCATCAGCTGCTGGCGGGAGTAGACCCGGCCGGGGGACTGCATGAGCGTCTTGAGCAACAGGTATTCGTAGCGGGTGAGGGCCAGCGGCTGCCCCAGGAAGCAGATACGGGCCCGCTCCTCGTCCAGCACCAGGAAGTGCTCCTGCCGGGGGGCGGTTGGCTGGCTGCGGCGCAGGATGACCCGCACCCGGGCGCACACCTCCCGCGGAGAGAAGGGTTTGGCCACATAGTCGTCGGCCCCGATCTCCAGCCCGATCAGGCGGTCTATCTCCTCGCTGCGGGCGGTGAGAAACATCAGCGGAACGTCGCAACGGGCCCTAACCTGCTTGCACAGCTCGAAGCCGCTGATGTCCGGCAGCCCCACATCCAGAATGAGGAAGTCCGGTCGCGTCTGTTCCAGTCGCGCCAGCAACGGCTGGCCGAGGGGGAACCACTCCACCTCGAAACCGTCTGTCTGCAGGGCGTAGATCAGGGTGTCGGCAATGCTGGCCTCGTCTTCCACCAGCCAGATGAGTCGTTTTTGCATGATGTCCTCGTCGCAAATCGGCTTGCCCATTCTGGCATCGAACCAAATTGGATCCTATTTGCCGTTTGATTTTTCCCGAAAAGGTATTAATATTTCGCCATTCTTTCGGATCGAAACTTATAGATGACCAAACGCAACACTCAACAGCGTCGCCACACCATCGTCAGCCTGGTACAGGAACAGGGTGAAGTGAGCGTCGACGCCCTGGCCAGGCACTTCTCCACTTCCGAAGTGACCATCCGCAAGGATCTGGCCGTGCTGGAGACCGGCGGTCTGCTGCTGCGCCGTTACGGCGGTGCCGTGCCCCTGCCCAGCGAGATGGTGGTGGACAGCAATACGGATCAGGTTTCGAAACGAAAGCTGGCCATTGCCCGCGCCGCCGCCGAGCGGATCCGCGATCACAACCGCGTCATCATCGACAGCGGCAGCACCACCAGCGCCATGATCCCCATGCTGGGCAACAAGCGCGGCCTCATCGTCATGACCAACTCCCTCAATGTGGCCGGCGCCCTGCGCGAGCTGGAAAATGAGCCTACCCTGTTAATGACCGGAGGCACTTGGGACCCACATTCCGAGTCCTTCCAGGGCCAGGTGGCGGAGCAGGTGCTGCGATCCTATGACTTCGACCAGCTCTTCATCGGCGCCGACGGCATCGACCCGGAGCGCGGCACCACCACCTTCAACGAGCTGGTGGGCCTCTCCCGGGTGATGGCCGAGGTGTCGCGGGAGGTCATCGTCATGGTGGAGTCGGAGAAGATCGGCCGGAAGATCCCCAATCTCGAGCTGCCCTGGTCCGGCATCCATACCCTGGTGACCGATGAGGGGCTGGCTGGTGAGGCCAGAGAACAGATCCAGGCCAGGGGGATCACGCTGATTTGCGCCCCCGTGGCCGTTTGACCTGAACAATCCATTATCCAATCGAATTAACGTCTTACGTCTCAAGGAGAAGTCTATGTGTGGCATCGTCGGGGCCGTCGCCCAACGTGATGTGGCTGAAATTCTGGTAGAGGGCCTGCGCCGTCTGGAATACCGTGGCTATGACTCTGCCGGGGTCGCCGTGTTCAGCGCCGATCGTCCGCTGCAGCGGGTCCGTCGTCTGGGCAAGGTAGCCGAGCTGGCCAAGGCGCTGGAAGAGCAGTCCGTACACGGCGGTACCGGCATTGCCCATACCCGCTGGGCCACCCACGGCGAGCCGTCCGAGCGCAATGCCCACCCCCACGTCTCCGAGCATATCGTGGTGGTGCATAACGGCATCATCGAGAACCACGAAGAGCTACGGGAAGAGTTGAAGGCGCTGGGTTATGTGTTCAGCTCCGACACCGACACCGAGGTGATCGCCCACCTGGTGCACCACGAACTTAAATCCGCCCCCAGCCTGCTGGCGGCCATGCAGGTCGCGGTGAAGCAGTTGCGCGGCGCCTACGGCACCGTGGTCATGGACAGCCGTGACGACAGCCGTGTGGTGGTGGCCCGTTCCGGCTCCCCGCTGGTGATCGGTCGCGGCATCGGCGAGAACTTCATCGCCTCCGACCAGATGGCGCTGCTGCCGGTGACCCGTCGCTTCATCTTCCTGGAAGAGGGTGACGTGGCCGAGGTGACCCGCCGCGACGTGCACATCTTCGATACCCACGGCGAGGCCGTGGTGCGCGAGGAGCTGGAGTCCGAGCTCTCCCACGATGCCGGTGACAAGGGCGAATACCGCCACTACATGCTCAAGGAGATCTACGAGCAGCCCAAGGCCATCACCAACACCCTGGAAGGGCGTCTGGGCAGTGATCACGTGGTGGTCGAGTCCTTCGGCAACGGAGCACGCGTCATCTTCGACAAGGTCGAGCACGTGCAGATCGTCGCCTGTGGCACCTCCTACAACTCCGGCATGGTGGCCCGCTACTGGTTCGAGGAGATCGCCGGCGTCTCCTGCGACGTGGAGATCGCCTCCGAGTTTCGCTACCGCAAGTCCGTGGTGCGCCCCAACAGCCTGCTGGTGACTCTCTCCCAGAGCGGTGAGACTGCCGATACCCTGGCCGCGCTGCGCCTGGCCAAGGAGTCCGGCTACATGAGCTCCCTGGCTATCTGCAACGTGCCGGGCTCCTCTCTGGTGCGCGAGTCGGACCTGGCCTTTATGACCCGGGCCGGCGCCGAGATCGGGGTAGCCTCCACCAAGGCGTTTACCACCCAGCTGGCGGGTTTGCTGATGCTGGTGGCCT
Organism: Aeromonas sp. TW 6; assembly: GCF_013168745.1. NCBI lineage: Bacteria > Pseudomonadati > Pseudomonadota > Gammaproteobacteria > Aeromonadales > Aeromonadaceae > Aeromonas > Aeromonas sp. TW 6. The sequence goes on from NZ_JABERS010000039.1 coordinate 29,071, forward strand.
CCGTCGGCCACTGCCGTGGCAACCTGAGCGCAGCCGCCGAGGCCGAGCTGGTCAAGGCGCTGCAAGCCCTGCCGCTGCGCATCAAGGAGAGCCTGGCGCTGGCCAAGCAGATCGAGACCCTGGCCGAAGAGTTTGCCGACAAGCACCACAGCCTGTTCCTCGGCCGTGGCAGCCAGTACCCCATTGCCATGGAAGGGGCGCTCAAGCTCAAAGAGATCTCCTACATCCACGCCGAGGCCTATGCTGCCGGTGAGCTGAAGCATGGTCCGCTGGCCCTGATCGATGCCGAGATGCCCATCATAGTGGTGGCGCCGAACAACGATCTGCTGGAGAAGCTCAAGTCCAACGTGGAAGAGGTGCGTGCTCGCGGCGGCATCCTCTATGTGTTCGCCGATGCGGATACCGGCTTCAAGAGCGACGAGACCATGCGAGTGATGTGCCTGAACCACGTGGAAGAGGTGATCGCCCCCATCGTCTATACCGTGCCGCTGCAGCTGCTCTCCTACCACGTCGCCCTCATCAAGGGTACAGACGTGGATCAGCCGCGCAACCTGGCGAAATCCGTGACCGTGGAATAAGCCATTGTCATGAATAAAAAGGTGGTGTGGGATGCAAATAAAGGTTCATCCGTATAAATAAAGTATCATCCGTATAAATAAAGTTTCATTCTGAGCCTGCATCCGCTATGTTGAGGTCATCGACACAGCGGGGGCAGGCTTTCTCATGTCTGGAACATTCAAGGGGCTGACCCAGGCCCAGATCGATAGAAGGCTCAAGGACGGGCGTGGCCAAGGCCAGGGATCAGACTACAAGCCGTTCATCTACACCAGGGACGTGTCCTCGCTGGGTCGCTCCCACCGCCTGCCTGGCAGCAAGACCCGGCGTTTACACCATCTTCTATCCGATCTTGAACTGGCCATCTTCCTGACCTTGGATCGGTCTCCCCATGTCACCGATATCCGTGAACAGTTTCCGATGCGGGTCGAAGATACGGTGCGCATCGCCGAGGAGCTTGGCCTGCCCCACGGTTGTTACAAGGGGACCCCGCAGGTACTGACCAGCGACTTTCTGGTAGATTTCGAAGATCCTCAGCGCCCGAGCATCGCGATTCAGGCCAAGTACAGTACCGACCTGCAGAAGCCTGAAGTTATCGAGAGGCTTGAGCTTGAAAGGCGCTACTGGCAGGAAAAAGGTATTCCCTGGGTCATCGTCACGGAGCGCGAGGTATCCAAGGTGGCATTTGCCAATATCCAATGGCTCTATCCTGCCCATGCTGAAGGCGACATCGCTCAGGACGATCTCGCCCATTACCAGCAGCTGTTTCTGCTCGAGTTTCAGCGTCACCCAGACCGGAAGCTGACCGCTATTGCCCAAGGACTGGATACCTCCGGCCAGCTGGAGGCCGGTCAGGCGCTCTATTGGCTACGCCAGTTGCTGGCCCGGCACTGTTTCCTTTTCGATCTTGACACTCCTTACCGGGAGCTGAAGCCGAAAGACCTGGTTGCCAACTCTCATCAAATGCATCAGGAGCTGAGCAGTGTTGCCCGTTAATCAGGTGTTCCGGATGGGGGAACTGCGAAAGCGCCTGCTTTGGTCCGGTACCGAGCAGGCAATCTGGATCGATATCGATTCGGACACGGCGTTGCCCGAACCGATATCGATTGTAGAGCTGGAGCGTCTGATCATGGAGCGGGAGCTGGAGAGCATTGCCGATCCCTTCGAGGAAACAGTCCTACGGGAGGTTGAGGAAGGTTCCCTTGATCAGCAGAAGCGTGATGAAGCTTGGGGAATGCTGGCGGATTTTGTGCACGACCCCCAGCTTTTCGTGCGGCGCCCCAGAGGGCTCATTGTCAGAGGCATCATGGAGCGCCATGGTGTCACCAATCAGACGGTGTATAGGTTACTGAGGCGCTACTGGCAGCGAGGCATGTGCAGGAATGCCCTCTTGCCGGACTATGTCAACTCGGGCGCCCGTGGCAAGCGCAGAAAGCCGAACCAGGCCAAGCTGGGCAGGCCCAGAGTGGTGATGGAGGGGAAAGGGAGCAATGTCACGCCGGACATCGAGCGCATTTTTCGCCGGGTCATCGAGGAACGTTTGCTCAAGGAAAAACATCCGTCCATTCCTGATGCCTACGCCGCCGGGCTGAATCTGCTCCGTGCTGTTCTGACGGAGCTGCCGACCTCCGAACTGCCTACATTGGGGCAGTTCCGTTACTTCTATGGGCGCGAATATCACTTCACCGACACCTTGCCATGCAGGGTGTCCGCAGTGGATTTTGCCAAGGACTTCCGACCGCTCAGCAGTACATCGACGACCGAGGCACTGGGGCCCGGATACCGCTACCAGATCGATGCCACCATCGCCGATATCTATCTGGTTTCAGAACATGATCGCAGCCTTATCGTCGGCAGGCCTGTCGTTTACATGGTGATCGACGTGTTCAGCCGCATGGTCGTTGGTATGTACGTCGGATTCGAGGGGCCTTCCTGGGTCAGTGCCATGGTGGCATTGGCCAACACGGTCGCCGACAAGGTTGAGTATTGCCTCCAGTATGGCGTGGAGATCGATGCCAGCGACTGGCCGGTCAAAGGCTTGCCGGGTGTGGTGCTGGCCGATAAGGGCGAACTGAATGGCACCAAGGTGGAAGCATTTTCCCAAGCCTTCGGCGTTCGCATCGAGAATGCCCCGGCCAGGCGAGGAGATGCCAAGGGTATCGTCGAGCGTTATTTCCGGACGGTGCAGGAGCGTTTCAAGCCCTATGCCTGCGGTGTGGTCGAGGACAATACCAGCCGGAAGCGGGGTGGCCACGACTACAGGCTTGATGCCAGTCTGACCTTGCCTGAATTCACGAAGATCATCATCGCCGGCATCCTCTACCACAACAACTTCCACACCTTGAGCAAATACGACAGGACCTCTGGTATGCCGGGCGATCTGCCAGCCATCCCGGTCATGCTGTGGAACTGGGGCTTGGCCAACCTGACCGGCCGGTTACGTACTGCGCCCGAGGAGCTGGTGCGGATCAATCTTTTGCCCCATGAGTCGGCCACGGTTTCGGAGCTGGGAATCAGGCTGTTCGGCTGCTTCTACACCTGCCAGGAAGCAATCAGGGAAGGTTGGTTTCACCGAGGCCAGGGGCGCCGGCCGACAGGGGTAACGGTCGCATACGATCCGCGTAGCGCCGACCATATCTACCTGCGGCCGTCCAATAGTCTCAAGGACTACTGGGTTTGCGATCTGGCCGACCGTAGTCGACGCTTCAGGGGGATGACCTTCTGGGATGTCTGGCTGCTGTCCAGAGAGGAACGGCGTAGCGATACCAACGCGGCGGCTGAAGCTTTGGTAGAGAGAGGCAGTCTTCTGAAGCAGATCGAGTCCATCGTTGCCCAGGCAGAGGATGCCAGTCCGGTCAAAACGGGTATGACCACGAAGGATCTGGGAACCCAGATCCGCGAGAACAAGCAGCAGGAAAAGCGCCAGGAACGCCAGAAAACAGCATTCAAACTGGAGAAATCACAGCAGAAAAAGCCAGCCGAGGTGATCCCACTGCGGGGCGAGAAGCAGGAAGATTATGCCTTCCCAGATCTCAGTGACCTGATATTCAAGGAGGAAGAGGATGACTGAAGAATTCCAGCGCGGAGTCATTCCCCTGGCGCGTTACCAGGAGCAGCAGCTTCCTGAGTATCAGGACAATCCGCTCATCAGCGCATTGCCTCCGATTCCTGATCTGCAGGAGGTGGTCGGTCTATTGCAGCAGCTTCCCGGTTTCGAGCCGCAGGAGGCGCTTCTGGATGGTCGGCTCAGGGCACATGCAATTGCCCGCCTGTTGCACGGCTTCTTCCAGCCGCTGAGCCATCACTTGGAGCTGGAGAGCAAGATCAGCCTGATGATCCGTCAAGGGTACATCGGTCGGAATCCGGCCAGTGGTGCCTGGTATGCGCACCTGCAGAATGGCTATCGCCGTGTCGAGGAGGAGGATCTGGATGCGGCGGTGTACCAGAGTGTCTCCTCTACGGCCAACAGCCTGTCGCTGTTCGGCTGCTCCGGTTGCGGCAAGACGCGCACGCTGGAGCGGATTCTGGGCATGTACCCCCAAGCCCTCCATCACCCTGATTACAACATCACTCAACTGGTCTATCTGAAGGTCGACTGCCCAATTGACGGTGACTTGGATGAGCTGTGCCTGAGCTTCTTCAACGAAGTAGACAAGATCCTGGGTACCTACTACAGCCGTAGCCACGGACGCAAGAAGCTGGGTACCAAACGTCTGCTGGCATCCATGTGCCAGGTAGCCAATCTGCACGCGCTCGGAGTGCTGATCATCGACGAGGTTCAGAACCTCAACGAGGCACGCTCCGGTGGTGCCGAAAAAATGCACAATTTCTTCGTGTCGCTGGTGAACACCATCGGTGTTCCGATCATTCAGGTCGGCACCCACCGGGCCAGCAAGTTCTTCCAGCGCACGTTCCGGGCTGCTCGGCGGGTCTCCGGGTTGGGCAGCATCCGCTGGGATAGGTTGCCTCGGGACGAGCATTGGAAGCGTCTGTTGAAGCGGCTCTGGAAGTATCAGTGGCTGCGAAATGCGGCGCCGCTGGATGATGAACTGGAGGCTACGATGTACGACCTCACCCAAGGGGTCATGGACATCATCATCAAGCTGTTCGCGCTGGCGCAGATCCGGGCGATAGTGACAGGTGTCGAGTGCATCAAGCCGCTGTTGCTGCGCAGGGTTTTCGAGGACGAGTTCAAACCGGTCCATCCGATGCTAGCGGCCTTGCGGAGCGGTAGGCCCGAGCTGATCGCCAAATATGACGACCTGCTGATGCCAGAGATCGAGGGACGGTTGCTGGCCCTGACTCGCTCTCTGGATAGCGTCCCCCAACCTAAACCGCCGGCCCCTCCGGCAGATGACAAGGCAAAGCGGCTGGCCGCCCTGCTCGAAGGTATGGAAATCCCGAGGGACATCGCCATTCCCATGGCCGATGAATTGTTGGCGGAGAATCCGGACATCCCGCTGGCGGCCCTGATTCACAAGGCCACGGCCTACCTCGCGCAGGACGCTCCCAAGAGGCCCGGCATTTCCAGAGTTAAGCGGACGGAGTGGGGGTGCCTATCCGAGGAGGATCTGCGCCGACGTTATGCCGATGGGCCTGAAAGCGAGGCCTATGACAGATTCAAGCAGGCTGGCTTGATCCTCGATCTGCGGCCTCTGCTGAGAGCGAGCTGAAATGTACTTCCCCAGGCTCTACCCGGACGAACTGCTTTACAGCGGTATTGCCCGGTGCCGGGTACATCTGGGGATAGGCAACCACAAGACCTTGCTGCACATGCTTTTCGGTGACAGCAAGGTTGCCGCGATTACCGATCTGCCTACACACCTGACTGCGTTGGCGAACAACACGGGCTTGGATGCGGAAGGCATGATCCTGAATCACACGCTGTTCCCGCTCTATGCCCCTTTCATTCCGCCGGAGCGCCGTACCGATCTTTTTCAGGCCATGCTTGCTCCCGACCGGCCGACGATTGGTCTGTCTGGGGCCTCGACGGCCTTGGTCAAGTGGCCCGATTGGCTGCGTTACTGCCCGATCTGCTTTGAAGATATGGCTGCGCGCTACGGTGAACCCTACTGGCGGCGTAGCTGGCAGATTCAAGGGATAGATGCCTGTCCCGAGCATGGCTGTCAGCTCCTGAACTCACCTATCCCGTTCCGTCGAGCGCAGCGGCACGAGTTTCATCCAGCCTCCCCACTGTTTCTTCCACCTGATCTTCACATGAGTCCTGCGGGCGAGGAGGCTATCAGGCTCGCCAAGGCTGCTATGCAGCTGCTGGCGCTCGAAGAGGTGCAATCGCCTGGCTACGGACGCTGGACCAACCTGTACCGGCACCTGGCAACAGAGTGCGGCGCCAGACGCGGCCGTCAGGTCAGGGCTGAAGTCATCTGGGAGAAGATTCTGGCATCCCATCGCAGGGATTGGCTTGCTGCGAACGGTCTGCTGACATCCGGAGAGCCTCCGCCCTGGCTGTTGGCGATATTCAGGAAGCATCGCAAGGGATTCAGTGCGCTGCAGCATCTGATCGTCTGGACCAGCCTGCGCCCTGGCCAGCATGCTGGCGAGCTGATCAGCGAGGCGAAGATTCGCCAGGTCGACCCTGCCTCCGACCGGTCAGTGCAGCTGCTCCCCGCTGAATTTGAGCAAAAGCAGCAATACCGAGCCGTTTGGCTGCAAGCACTGGATAACCACGGTGGCGCCAAGGCAGCCAGGCAAAACGGAGGAGAGGCATGTTACGCCTGGCTCTATCGTCATGACCGAAGCTGGCTGATGGCTGAGAATCAGGCCAGACCGCGCCGACAGGGCAACAACAGCCATGTTGACTGGCAAGCGCGGGACAGAAAGCTGGTACGCCTGCTGATCCGAATTGGCAGAGACAGCGAAGAAGACCGGAGCCTTCCGCGCAGGAGTCGCAACTGGTTCCTGCAGCAGCTACCCCATCGGGCATCAGTCGAGCATCATCTCGCTCAACTGCCCCTGTGCCGCACTTTCCTGGATCGCTATGCCGAGTCTGTCGGGGAATATCAGATCCGTCGCCTGACTGCAGCAATGCTGGAGGATGTACAGACTGGCATAACGTCCAGGCGCTGGGAGCTGGAAAAGCGTTGTGGGTTAGAAAAGAGCAAGATGGCACCTCTGACCACTGAATTCATTCGATTGGTAGGAAGTTGGATTGAATAGGACAGTATTTCGTCAGATCCCGAACGGATCCAGGTTGCTGGCCGTTGGAAATTTTTTCAGGGCCCCGACTTCGGCGGCCGAGTGGCGCTTGGCGGCTCTCTTTGAGCGTAACGGTCAGTTGCAGTTGCAGCGGTTCGCACAGGAGATGTCGTGTGTCTTGGCCGTTGGTCGCGAGTTTCTTGGCGAAGAAGGGGCTCCTTATCGTCCCAGTGGTTTCAAGAAGACGGTGGTGCTTCCTGCAATAGATACCTGGCGGGAACGGCAGTTGGGTGAGTGCCCACGTCTGGCCAGAAGGCTTGCTGCAAATCCTGAGATATCTGGACAGCGATGCTTTGTGTTCGAGGTCAATGGTCTGACCGTCTGGCTGCCGAAATTCGAGCTGGCGCGAAAAATGTTCTTCCACGCTGCCTTCATCGTCCGTGCAGCCTTCGCACCGAATGGCTTGGACATGGCCTTCACGGTCTACAGAGAGGGCGATGTTGTTCATATCCATACGCCCCCGAAGACAGGTGCGCCAAGTCAGCTTCTCAAAATCAAGGGATACAGAGACCATTTCAGTTGGCTGCTGCTGAATCAGGATGTGAAGCGATCCTTCGAGTCAATCTGGCAAAGCCTCAATCAAAGGCAAGAGCGGGTACCGCAAGAGTCGGCGTATGCCAGGTGGCAGTTCGACTTCATGGCACCCCCTTCCCTCGTGGGTACCACCATGGATGTGCGAGGCCCCTTTGATCCGGAAAGCAACGAATTGCTGGTCTGGGAGATCGAAAAGCTTCAGGGGCTCCGGTTTAGCCATCGCGGTGATATTTTTTTCCACCATCCTGCTCTCAAGTTACCCGTCAGGGGAGATAGCACAGGCTGTGTATCCGTGCCATCGGGAGGCAAGGAGTTGGAGGTGGATACTGACGAAGAGCCGACTGCTGCCAAGGAGCAGAGGTTGATTCACCTGCCCGTTGAGGGAGTCACGTTTGATGCTCAGCTGCGCACCAAGATCGCCTACAACGGGGAGCGTGCCAACGCTCATGGCAAGAAGGTCGACGACGAGCAATGCCCGAGCAGAGAAAGTCAACTCTTCGGCGTGGCTGATCCTGTGAGCGAGGGCAGCATAGCGTCAGGAGAATTCCAACAATTGGGTGAGGGAGAGGGTGATGGGGACGAGCATGAACGGCTTGCAGATCGCTTCTCGCTGCTCCGAGAGATTCTTGAACAAATCACCCAAGAGTCTGGAGTTGCGCTGGTAGCACTGGAAGTGAGGCCTCTGCCGCCCGTTCCACGTTGCAGCTACCACATGATTGATCACGAAAAATCACGCTGCTATCTGCTGGCAAGGTTCAAGCTGCAAAACGGCGATCAACGCTACCTTCTAGAAATAGATACCTCAGACAACAGGAAGACCATGTCAACGCGGATCATGGGCTTCAAAGCAGGTGTTGAGGCAGGAAAATGCATAGACAGGATCTTGAGGGAGACAGTGAAAGGCTCGTTGCGTTGGCCAGGCACCATGGCGAAGTACTGTGAGCCTTTGCACTCTGTGCATCACCCGAAAGAAAGCTCACCTGGGGCCAACCATGCCCGGGTGTTCGACTGGAAGCAGCGGATACGCGCGGCCCTAGGCTGATTGCAGAATACACCGCAGTTCGGCTGCGATACATCTTGTCGCGCACTGCGTGCAGCCTCCCCGAAACTGCCCGGAGCCGTGCCAAGGCGATATAGGCCCCTTGGGAGTCGGCAAGACGCATCTGGCCATCGCACTGCGCTATCGGGCGGCGCAGTGCGGCATCAAGACCCGCTTCATCACTGCGGCCGACCTTGGTGCTGCAACTGGGCGCGGACCAGCGTAACCGTCCGGGCATCCCGGCTGGCTTGACCCCGCCAAGCTAAGAGATGGTGGCAGTTCGTGGATGCCGTTTCCCGGGTGCACGCGATCCGAGACCACGCGATCAAGCAGGAAAACGAGCACCTGGGCTTGCCTGACTGACCGCAGGCCGGCGACGACAAGGTGGAAAAGTTCGGCGTGTGGCTCTGGCGGCAACGATCCCGCGAAGGGCGGACGGTGCTTGAGCTGTTGAACGTAAGCGTGCGGGCAAACCGTCTTGCGCGACTATGCCGGATGCCACCTATGCGGCAGCAGCTCTGCAATCTCACTCGCCCGCTGCGTCGGCAACCGTGTCAGCACATCCTTGAGATAGGCATACGGATCGTGCCCATTATTACGGGCCGACTGGATCAAACTCATGATCGCAGCAGCGCACTTGAGCATGCGATCCCGCGCCGAGCATTTGAGAAGGCAACGGGATGAACGCTGGCTGGATAGCCGTGGTTTTCTGGGTATGCAGCCGAATCCATTTGTGGACGAGGTTGGCATTGAGGCTGTAGCCCAAGGCGATGTTTGCGATGGAGGCACCGGGTTCAGAACACTCCTGAATGACCTGGGCCTTGAAAGATTTGCTGTAGGTACGGCGCTGAGGGGGCATGGAAAATCCGCTTGATGGGCCATGGCCTTCGGCGGCGGTGTCGGGAAGGTGTGTTGGCCGGACGGATACTGTTGAACTACGCTGTCTGGGGCAACGGAAGTGTTTCGGCCCGACTCTGGAACGCGATCCGCAGCGACGACTGGGCCATTCCGCACATTGGCCTGAGCAGTCTCGGGGAAATCGTCGGCTGGGCGCGCCCAGACGAGTTTCCGCCAAGGAACATGCGCACGAGCAAGGGGCTGCGGGCGCTCGGTTACAACGTGAGGATCGGTGTTTGATCTGCGGCCGTGGGCGGCGCCCGCAAGGTCCCGATCAACCCACCGTCCCCTGCGCCGGACCGGCCCGCCCTGGCATACCGTCCTTGAAGATTTGAGTCACATCAATCGGCCAGCAGGTCGCTGGATGTTGACTCTTGACTTTCGGCATGTTAGGCGCAATATCTTGCAAAGTCTTGCAAGAATTTCCTCGAGCGAGGCCGCGTGACGACGGAACTTGTGGGGGTGGTATGACAGCGCGCCAGCAGGCGATCTTCACACTCGACGAGTTGGCTACCTACTTAAAGGTCGGCAAGCGGACGCTTTACCGGCTCGCCGCGCACGGGGAAATTCCGGCCTTCAAGGTCGGCGGGACGTGGCGGTTTCGTCAAAGTGAAATCGATCAGTGGATCAATGATCAGACCCGAGCCGGAGCAAAGAAGGAGGTGATGCGCAAGCGTGAACAGCAGAAGTCATCCGAGCAGCCCGTGTCGCCTGGGCGCACTGCCCGTCGCAGCAGGCAAAGGGCTTGAGTAACTCGTTTTTCAATTTTTCTGGAGGTATGACATGGACATCGATTTCAAGAAGTTGGCTCCCTGGAACTGGTTCAAGAACGAGCAGCAAGAGCAGCAGACCGCCTCTTCCCTGCCGGTGCAGCGCAATGACCTGCCAGCGGCGAGCGGGCCAGTCAGCCCGATCCTGCAACTGCATCGCGAGATCGACCGGCTGTTCGATGACGCGTTCCGGGGCTTCGGTTTTCCGGCGCTGGCCATGCCGCGGCTGCCATCCGATTGGTCGGGCATGCTGAAGCCGGCCCTGGACATCCAGGAAACCGACAAGCAGTACAAGATTGCCCTGGAAGTGCCCGGTGTCGAGGAAAAGGACATCCAGATCACCCTCGACAACGACGTGCTGGTGGTGCGTGGCGAGAAGCGCCAGGAACAGGAGAAGAAGGAAGGTGGCTTCCACCGTGTGGAGCGCACCTACGGCAGCTTTCACCGCGCCTTGAACCTGCCTGACGACGCCAATCAGGATTCGATCAAGGCATCGTTCAAGAACGGGGTGCTCACGGTCACGATCGACAAGCGCGAGGTCAGCGCGCCGAAGCAGGGACGTTCGATCCCGATCAACAGCTGACGTCGCCGGCTCGTTCGTCACAAGAAAAACCCGGTACGAGACGAGGTGTCGCGGCTCGCGATGCCTCGTCGCCTCAACCTTGTCAACCTTCTCAGGAGCATCAGCATGGCCAGAAAACAATGCCAGGTCTGCGGCCAACCCGCCACCGTGCGGGTGGAAGCCAGGGCCGACGCATGATCATTCTCTGCACAAGTTGATCAAGTCTCGATCAGTTGAACGGCTCCAAGTACGATTTTAATTGTACCTTGCGTTGCCAAGCTGTAAATAGTCGAGATCTTAACCAACT